>DATFJO010000510.1:0-2954 GCA_035269145.1 Tangfeifania sp.
CACGAAAAGGATGTGGCCAAATACGAAGTTAAACTGGAATATGAACTTTTCCGGTTCCTGTTTTTTGAACTCAATAACTCATCCTACGACAGTGGTTTTGATGTAATTGTAAAATTTGACGTGAAATAATCCATCCTCCCGGCAAGCCGCTCTCCGCGGCTCGACGGGTAAAAAAACAGCAAACCCTTGAAACCACCCGTCGAGCGGATTAAACCGCTTGACGGATAAATCAAAACAAACGTTTCAATAACTCATCCTCAATAATCATCTGCGACTGCTCATAAAAAGCGTCAGCATCCAGATCGATAAATTCAAAAGCCAAATCTTTTTTTACCAGTTTCCCATTTCTCAAACCTGCATAATCCCTGAAAGAGGAGAATTCCCAATCTTCCAATTTTGATGACAGCCCGGCAACAACCGGGTTTTGGTGAATGTAGAGAAAACAGGCAGTTGCGTAATCAAGTTGGCTGCCAGTGCCACCCGCCAGGCGGTTCGAGCCGCCCGACGGATAATACGCTTCATTCAGCATTTTTACTTTGGTTTTATGCACAAACAAACTTCCCCTTCGTCCCTGCTGCCGGTTAATTGCCTGGGTGTAACTGCCAAGCACAATTCCGATCTGTTTCGATAAAACCTGCAAATCAGGTCGATGATCTTCACTTGTATTGATACAGCTTTTTTCAGTTGCCTGCACCAAAAAATGAAAATGATTAGGCATTAAAACCCATGCAAACAGGTTACATACGGGTGAAACATGTGTTTGGATTTTCGACAAAAAAAAGAGGTAATTCTCCCGTGAATAAAATACGGTTTCATTCGACCGGTTGTAAATGTGATATACAGCGTCAGGTTCAAAATGCATTTTTTTGATTCAAGATACAGTTTTTTCGTTAACCCGGCAAGCCGCTCCCGGAAGCCAATCGTCAAGCCGCTTCCCGCGGCTCGATGGGTAAAAAAACAGCAAACGCTTTGAAACCACCCGTCGAGCGGATCAAACCGCTTGACGGGTGAATGGATCACAGCCGCTCGACGGGTAAAAAAACGGCAAACGCTTTGATAACCACCCGTCTGGCGGATCGAACCGCCTGACGGGTGAGCGGATCTCCCAAAGGGATAAAAAAACCGCCTAATGGGTAACCACGGCCACCCACTCCTGCTCACCGGGTGTTTTCAGGTTGATAACTTTCCCGCCTTCAATTTCTTCACTTGCGACCCACTCACCGGTTCGCACACTCATCCATTTTAATACAAAATTTGATGGATAATCTTCAAGGCTCAGTTTTACTTCTCCATTGTCAGGAAAAAAGACGACATACTTTTCGCCTGGATTTGCTGCCAGGTAAGCTTCATTCTCTTCTCTATCCGAAAGCAAATTATTATTCGGTTTTATTTCCCAGAATTTTACTTCTTTTTCAATTTCACGCGCAGCTTTTACCGATGCCATTGTCAATTCCGAAAGGCCAAGGCCCGAAGGTGGCCGGTGAAAACGGGCCGAAGCCACTCCGCCCAAAAGATGCCGCCACCAGCTATCAATAGCATTGTTGGTGGTTCCGTGTCTTCCACCGTCGGCACCGTAGGTTTTCACCGTATTTATGGGGCGTGGTTGCGAAGAAATGTAGTTGCGCACCCACTGAAAATTATCCCAGTGCGCCTGGTCGCGCTGGTGATTGTTTTGTGACACATCGCAAAAATCATAACGCTCCGGATGGTCAAATGTCTGTTTGTGTTCCTCCGATTTCAAATCCCAGTCATCCCACATCTCAGTTAAATAAACTTTTTTGCCTGCCTCATCTGCTTTATCCTGGATAAAACCGGCCCAAAAAGCACCCCACGCTTCTTCGCCTGAGGTTTCGTTATCCATGCAATACAGCACGTTGTCATAATCGAGTGAATATGACAATAATTTCTCAACAAACTTTTTTTGAAATCTCAGTACCTCTTCATTATTATTTTGTTTGGGCGTGGTAAAGAAAAACGGCTGGTCGTTCGCCCCGGGATGATTCGGATAAATGCTATCCAGACCGGATTCCTGCATAGTGTAATTGATATTGTTTAACGGATTATACGGATGAGGCGGCCAGTTCTCGCGGGAGTAATCAAACCGGTCCCATACTTCAATCTGAATAATAATACCGCGTTTGGCTGTTTCTTCCAAAAATCGCTGAAAACGTTCCCAGTATTCCTCGTTCCATTTATTCAGATCATATTTTTGATCCGAAATTTTTGAATACGGATACAACTCCCATCCCCTGTCAACGCGGTCGCTCATGGTGCAGCGCACATAATTTGCACCTACCGCTTTCATAGAATCAAGGTGAGGGATTAGTTTTTCGGCGGGCCACTGAAAAAGATTATCGTCGCTGCTGGCACCGAGCAGCATAACCGGTTCGCCTTTGTATTGCCAGTACCACTGATTTTTGCTCCACGGTTGAATGGCATCATCACTTTGTCCGGCTGCAATGTCCGGAACAAAAATTATTACTATCAGGAATAAAATCAAAAATTTGTTCATTGTTGTTATTTCTTTTTCAGAATGATTAGCATGTCGTTTTCAAAGCTATGTGTGAATTTTATTGAATGATTAGCCAATAATATTTCCGCATCAAAATACTCATTGGTAACCGGGTTAAACCACTGTGCTGAATATTCGTAGCCTTGCGAATTGTACAATTCAACATCCGTTTTTTCAGGGATGTAGACAAGAATGGTTGCATTGTCTGCTGATTTTACGACGGAAATCCAGTGGTTAAAAATTTCTTCCCCAGGCTGATGCACCAACATTTCGTTGGCCGGATAAAGGTTCCACCATTCAAATTGTTGTACAAATTCGGCCAGGTATCCCATTTGAATACTTCCGGGAAATTCGATGCTTTTTCGCCAGCCGGTAACTCCGCCCGGGTCGTTATGATTTAAAATTCGCTCGCCGGGCCGAATCCAGGGCCAGATTCCGTTGG
>DATFJO010000511.1:0-2181 GCA_035269145.1 Tangfeifania sp.
GACTTTTCCGTTCACCAGCAGGTGAAACACTACATAATTCCCGTCTGACTCCGCAAAAATCAACTGCGAAGGATAAAAAATAAGCTCTTCTTTTTTGAGTTTTGAGCGGATTTGAATTTTGTTTTCCAGCGGCATTCTTTCATCAGACCCGGCAATTACCGAGATCCTGGTGGTAAACAGCGATTGATAATTAATGGCGGTAAAAAAAGCAAACGGCACTATTCCGGTAAAAAAGGCATATTTAAATGAATCGAAAAAAGTTGCCAGGTTCCATCGGTCGGACGGAGGTTCAAGCCAAAATGCGAGAAAATAGATAGTTATTCCAAGCACTGCCATAATCATTAAAATAAAAACGACCTCCTTTAACAGGTTCCATTCTTTTGGATTAGTAAACCACTTGATTCGTTTGAATAACCGGATGGAAATGTACGCTGCCAATCCTGCACTTAAACTGTAAATTGCCATGGTTTGATTATATGGCAAATTGCTGGCGCCCTGGTTGCTGGCCGGTTTGTAAATCATTAACATTGCGAAACAAAATAGTGTCAGGGCCAACGCACCTGCCACCGGATTTTTGAGCAAGTAATTTTGCGGGTAGCTTTTTTGCCAGATTTTATTTGCCGGTTGAATCATTGCATTCGTTTAAATAGCACTAAAAACAATATTGGAGTCAACCACAATAATCATTTCAGAAAACTGTCTTTGTTTTCTTTCCACCAGTTTTCATTTGCTTCCGCAGCAAGGTTATCGGCTTCCTTTTGTGAGGCTTTTGATTTTGAAGTTATTTCCTGATAACGGATATAATCAATAATGCGCTGGGCATCATCAATATCAACCGAATTGGGTATGCGTATCAATATTTCGTTATTTGTTCTTTCAATTATCATTTTCAACCTTTTCTACAAATTTACAAAAATTATTGTCTTTTGAATTTGCCATCAAGCAACAGGATGATCTTGATCTGAATAGGAATTTCAAGTTATCCCATAAACCAACTCCACCGCTCCTGAAGAATATTCTTTTGTAGCTTTCAAATGAAGAAACTTTTCCTCCGGCAGCATCTCAAACAGTTCAATGCCGTTAGGTAAAATGATGGGCATGATAAAAACCCGAATTTCGTCGATGAGGCCGGCATTTAAAAAAAGTGTATTGACTTGTCCGCCTCCAATTAACCAGATGTCTTTTCCCTCTTGCTTTTTCAAATTTTGAAAGAATTCCACCGGATTTTCGGTGACAAACTTTACATGGTCATTTTTTTTGAGGTTTTGATTTCGGGTAATTACATAATTTGTTTTCCCGATGTACGGAAATTCAATGTCCCAGCCAATGATTTGCCGGTATGTTTTTCCACCCTGAATAGTTGTGTCGATGGAATCGTAAAATTCTGCATATCCATGATCGGTTTTGTCCGGATTGGGCAGTTTTTCCAGCCAGTCAACATTTCCGTCGGGTCGAGCGATTTTTCCGTTCAAACTTGCTGCTATGTATAGTTTAATTTGTTTCATTCCGTAAATTTTAAGAACATAATTCTTCCAACTCTTCTTCCAGTTCCTTTTGTTTTGAAACAGTTAGTCCCAGCAAAGCAACTTCTTCTTTTGTTTCCAAAAGCTGCCGGCAAAGCACAATTCCTTTTTGTGCCAGCATCACTTTTTGTTTTTTGGTGAGATTGACCAGAGTGGTTATTGGGAAAATCCGGTCGCGCTCAATCAGCTCTTTTAAACTATTTTTTTTTGGAAAATCCCAGCTCAGCATGTTCAGGCCGCTGCATGTGCCATATTGAATGGCATCTAACGAAAACCGGGTGTTGGTTACCAGCCATCCCTGAAAATCCAGTCCCTGGAATTCAGGTAGCGTTTTTCTTTTTTTGATAATGTCATCCACCCGTGACCTGACATATAGCGGCACCTGTACAGAGGATATTTTCCCCTGGCTGTTGCGAAATTTGCATTCCACCAGTCGTTGCACGGAATCTTTGGTGGCAATCACGTCCATTTCGTGGGTGATGCAGTTTCCTTCCACCACCAGCCCGGTTTGTACCTCAAAGCCCTGGTTTTTCATTATCTGCCCGATAAAATGTTCGAATGGGTAACCCGATGGCCCCAGTTCCATGATGGCTTTTTTGAGTTTGTACCGTGCAGCCAGACTGCTTCTTTTTTTGCGCAACAACCGGAATGCCCGGCT
>DATFJO010000512.1:0-3621 GCA_035269145.1 Tangfeifania sp.
ACCGAGTTCGGAACCGTGGAAGCGGCCAGCGCAAAATCGAGTGCGGCACGTTCGGCCTCGGAAAAAGCAGCGTGCGTTTTGTAATTCCACACGGCATTTAGCTTTTCTTCTTCGGCGCCATACCGCTCTGCCGCCCTGATGGCATGTGCCTGGCAGTAGCGGCAACTGGCTGCATTGCTGCTCACAAAAGCAATGAGCCGCTTTAAAGCGCTGGTAACTCTGCCTTTGTTCTCCATCACCGCTTTGTTCATTTCAATAAATGCATAAGCGATTCGCGGACGATGGTGCATGGTTTTTACGCTGTTCGGGCAAAAGCCCAGCGTTTCTTCGTAAAACCCGATAAGCTTCTGCAATCCCGCATCATCATCTCCCTTTTTGGGATATACCAGTGGCTGTTTCATTTTTTGCTTTTTGATAAAGGTTGAAAGGTAAAAATTTTAACAGGAATTCATGCGTAAATACCAGAAGAGAAAATCTCCCGCAGATTTCGCAGATAGACGTTGATTTCTAAAAATTTCTGCGAAAATCTGCGCAATCTGCGGGAAATAAAAAATACAATAACAGGATTTAAAAATGGATAGCACTGGTTTTAATACAAACCTTCTACAGAAAGGTACCTTTCTCCGTGGTCATAATTAAACGTTAGGATCCGCGAGCCTGAAGGCAACTCTTTTATCTTTTTAGCCACGGCAGCCAGCGACGCACCCGATGAAATACCACCGAAAATTCCTTCTTCCTTTGCTGCTCTTTTAGCGTATTCAAACGCTTCTTCTTTTGTCACTTCAACAGTTCCGTCTAACAATTCGGTTTTTAAGTTTTCAGGAATAAAACCTGCCCCGATTCCCTGTATTTTATGCGGGCCAGGCTCACCGCCGCCAATTACAGGGCTGTCAGTTGGCTCGACAGCAAATACCTTAAGGTTTTTAAATTCTTTTTTCAGGATTTCAGCAACTCCACTGATGTGGCCGCCTGTGCCAACTCCGGTAATCAGGTAATCAATTCCCTCCGGAAAATCCTCGATGATTTCCATGGCTGTGTTTTTCCGGTGTGCATCTACGTTCGACGGATTGGAGAACTGGAACGGAATCCAGGAGTTTGAAATATCTTTTGCCAGTTCCTCGGCACGGGCAATCGATCCTTTCATTCCTGTTGTTCGCGGTGTGAGTTCCAGCTCGGCGCCAAGTGCTGCCAGCACCTGGCGGCGCTCCAGGGTCATCGAATCGGGCATGGTCAATATTAACCGGTAACCTTTCACTGCCGCCACCATTGCCAGTCCAATTCCGGTGTTTCCCGATGTGGGTTCAATAATAACCGAACCGGGTTTAAGGATTCCTGCTTTTTCTGCATCCTCTACCATGGTCAGGGCAATTCTGTCTTTTATACTGCCTCCTGGATTGGCTTTCTCAAGTTTGATCCAAACTTCATAATCCTCCGGGTAAAGTTTATTCAGTTTCACATGCGGGGTTTTTCCAATGGTTTCCAAAATGTTGTTTGCCTTCATAATTTTCTCTTTTAAATCGGTTAAAACAAAAAAGCCTTCCCAAAAATGGGAAGGCTTTCGTTTATATAATTAATAATTGAATTTCAATATTTTATACAATCAACACCCTCCCGGTCATACGGAAACAGTAACAAATAATATTACACATGGTGTTCATCATATTGTTTGCAATATATGTAATTTTTATTATTTCTAAATAAGAAACACGTTGAAAGTTCATTTTGTTCTAAAAAAATCTAATGGTAGTACTTGTGTCATGCCATACATCTATCATCCTGTGCTGTCATTTAGAGTGCTCACTCATTTTTAGAATTGGCATAATGAGACGATGACAGTAAAATTCCAAAATTCAATCCTCAAATCACAAACCCGCCTGAATGACCTAGTCGGGCAGGTAAACTCCAATTTTTCAATTTTTTAAATTTCAAAATTCATCTTGTTTGGAGATTCGTTTTTATTTTTTGGTGCTTATTTGGACTTTGTTTTTTGAAGTTTGTTAATAATCAATATGATATGCGATTCTGTCATTGGCAATCTAAGGCACGAGGATGAGCCCGCCTGAATGACTTCGTCGGGCAGGAAATCTGCAAACAACAGCAGATTTCTCCCAGAGGTCGAAATGACATTTCAAAGTTGACATGCCACTAACTTTTATACATCAGCCATTTCATTAATTCTTTGAAATTTATCTTCTTTCCGTACATCAGCAAACCGGTTTTGTAAATTTTGGCGGCTACCCAAATGGCTCCGATGGTTGTTATTATAAGTAATCCCATTGATAGCAACAGTTCCCAGGTAGGAATTCCGTATGGAATGCGTGCGATCATTGCCACCGGCGATGTAAACGGAATGATGGACCCCCAGAAAGCCACTGGTCCTTCCGGGTTTCGTGCAATCGGGAATAGCAGCATGATGGAAATAATGAGCGGGAAAGTAATGGGGAAAATCATCTGTTGTGAATCTTCGTCATTATCGACTGCGGCGCCAATAGCTCCCAGCAATGAACTGTACATGAGGTATCCGCCCAGAAAGTAAAAAACAAAAGTAAAAAGAATCAGGCCCAGATTCAGGTTTCCAATCATTTCAAGCGCTTCTGTCACCTGGTTTTGGTCGGCGGCCTGTGTCGTTCCGCCACCCATCGATTGCCGGCTTTCCATCAAAGTTTGTCCCATTTGTTGTGCGCTTTCCGGGGTGAAAAAGCTTTGAACAACGGTAAGCGCCACAAATCCTACAATGATCCAAATCGCAACCTGGGTAAGACCCACGAGTACCGTTCCGATAATTTTTCCGGCCATCAACTGAATGGGTTTTACGGAAGAGATAATGACTTCCACAATCCGGTTCTTCTTCTCTTCCATTACACTGCGCATCACCATTGAGCCATACATAAAAACAAAGAAATAAATGATGAATCCCATCGCATAGCTGGCAATAAACGCAACTGCCGAAGAACTTTTCGTTGCTTCCCCGGTTTCCGAAATTTTTAAGGTATTCAGGTTTACAGACGTTCGTGTAGCTGCCAGCCGATCATCCAAATCGGGTATTCCAATGTCGGAAATTACTTTTTCGCGTTTGTTCTGTTCGATAAACCGGCTCAATCTGTTTTCTATTTTTTCTGAAAGCTCAATGGGCACCTGCTTTTCCGAGATGAGCTGGGCGGTGTTGGCTTCATAAATATTTTCAGGAATATAAAGCAACGCATAAAACTCACTCTCTTTTAAATTCGATTTTAATTCATTGTATTTTTCCCGGGGAATAAAATGGTAGGTGGTGTAACCTTCATCATTCAGTTCTCCCAGAAACAGCGACGATGCATCGTAAACTGCAATGGTGCGCTCCTCCTTGTCGCTGTTTACCGACAGGAAGATAATAAGCGCAAACATGGCTATGAATAACAGCGGAACCAGTAATGTGAGAATGATAAAGGATTTTTTCTTTACCCTTTTCAGGTATTCCTGTTTTAATATGATAAGTGTTTTATTCATTTTTGCGGTTTTTTATTTTTTGTCTTCCTGAACTGCTTTTATAAATACATCATTCATACTTGGAATAATTTCTTCAAACGATAAAATCTCAGCCGCAGGAATAATGGCCTGCAACAGTTGGTTGTTGGAACCATC
>DATFJO010000513.1:0-8206 GCA_035269145.1 Tangfeifania sp.
GTGAATGCAAAAATTCCGAGTGCTGCCCCAAAAAGAAAAGCCAGTGCATCGAGTTTACCAATTGCCAGTGCACACACGCTGGTTCCCGGACAAAAACCACCAATGATGAATCCGGCTCCCATAATGGCGCCTCCCACCAGCGCTGAATTCAGAAAGGTTGGGTTAATGTAAATAACACCCAAATCGAGCAGGCCATAATGGCCCAGCAAAAGAACTCCTGCCATTGCTGTGATTCCCGCGGTAAAAAATACACGGAGCACAGTAAAATCGTAGCCGTAAAACAGACCTACCAGTTTTTTGGTAGATGAAAATCCGGCTTGCTCAAGTGCAAATCCAAAACCGATTCCGAGAAAAAATGCAATAACAAGGCTAAGTTCTTCGCTTATAATAAAAGGTACTAATGGTCCCATAATTCAATTAATTTAACCAGAGTTTTCTAAAAAAATAAGCCAGTGCATAAGCGGCGCCAAATATCGCCAGCATGGTCAGAATCCCGCCCAGCGACAACACGGCCATTCCGCTGAGTGCCGAGCCGCTGGTACAACCTCTCCCGAGTTGCGAACCAAAACCAAAAAGCGCACCTCCGAGTATAGCAGCGCCCACCCGGGTGTAGTTGGTGACACGTGGTCCCTTTTCAAGTTTCAGGCCCACTCTTTTCCCGATTACACCCGAGAAAAAAGCCCCCACCAGAACACCAATTACTTCAAAAACCAGAAAATCCTTCCAGGGGCCTTGCGGGTTTTGTTCATTGTAATTCTGATAAAACACTTCATTTTCAGCATAATTTGGTGCAGCCGATTCAACCGAGGCAACCACAACACTCTTTACTGCACCGCTGGCTCCCAGGCCGCGACCGGTAATATAAATAGTTGCAAGCAGAACCATTCCCAGCAGGAAACCCGCCAGGTAAGGATTCATATAGGGTTTTGCATTTTTAAATTCACCTTGTACCATGAGTCTTATTTTTTTATTCTGATAATTTTTTTCAATTAATTCAATACAACTTTCGGCGTTTCTTCCTGCTCTGCTGTTTGTTCAGCTTCTTCATCGTCTTCCAGGTCTTCGTACCCGGTAACCATTGCCCGGATATTTGAAGTAGGTGTATGACCGGTGGTCGTCATATAAATATGTACCACCAAAAAAACCATCAGCAAAATGGCTCCAAGCGTGTGCCATAGGGCAACGCTTTCAAGTGAAATATCGCTTACAACAACAATTTCATTCCGGTCTATGGTTTTATGAAACATATAGATTATGCCTGAAATTACGGTAATTGGCACCAGAACCAGTTTAAATCCGAGGTAAACAATACGCTGCAGGGGATTAAGTTTTTTAACTTCTGTTTTATGCATTGGATGTTTTTCTCCTTTAAACATGCCCACTCCGTAAAAACGAATTTGCGCCATAAGTTTTTTTGTTGTTGGAATGTACTGACGCCACTCTCCTGTTACAACGTGCCAGAAAATGGCAAAAATTATCAGGCCGATAAGCATCCACGAACCAACACGATGAAAACGGGCAGCATGCTCAAATCCCAGAATGCTGAATGTACCATGCACTTCAAAACCGGTTAAGGCCAGAAAAATAATCAGTGTGGCTTGTGTCCAGTGCCAAAACCGTTCAAATCCTTTATAAACATATACTTTTCTCATAGCAAACTATTTATCCTGATTGGGGAATTTATTTTCGTAATCGATTACTTTCATTTCGTATTTCCTTTTCCTGATGGAAATCAGAACCCGTATTGCTGCATGAACAAATACGCCGAAAAGCGCACCAAAGAAAAGCAAAGCTCCCAGTCCGTCGAGGAATTTGTTGTAATCGCGGCCAGGCAGATAGAAACCGCTCAATTGTACCAAACGTCCGTCTTCTGAACGGGTATGGCATTCGGCACAACTTACTGCCTGATCGGCAGGAGCTACCATGTGGTTTACCGGCCAGTACATCTCCGTTTCCACAAATTCATATTCGCCGCTGTAAGGCAGTCCAACCCTTTGCATACCGGCAGCCACCGCAGTTTCCCAGTTAAAATCTTTCCAATAGGCGCTGTCGCCTTTACTTTCTGCAAAAAGCTTAGGCTGAATGAGTGTTTTGTATTTTGTATCGTAAATCTGATCGCCGACATGAATTTTTACCGGAATTATTTTCGAATCCGGGTCATTATGCGCACCGTTCAGTGTATTCATTTGCACAGGGAAAGATTGAACTGTGTCGCCTAAAAGATAATGGTCGGCGGTACCGTTAAACCACATATAATCGGGCTTTACGTTTTTGGCCCACACAAAAGTACCTTTAATCGACTGGTACTCAATTGTGCTGTCGCTGTTGAATTCCTTGTAAGGCTCGCCATCGCGCAACTTGCCGGCTTCAGACCAGTACCATGCCATTTTAGTGGCATTTTCTTTTGCATAATCCGGAATATGGCACGCCTGGCAGGAAACCTTCGCATTGTGCCGGTTCAAAATATCATCGAAGTGAGGTGTATTACTATGGCATTGTTCGCAGGTTGCCCGTTTGGTATCAGTAGATGAAACGGAATAGAGCCGGCCTTTTATGCGGTGGTTTTCGGCAGTGTGGCATTCAACACACGACATGTCCATTCCATTGGCAGCCATGTGCACATCTACCTGCCGGTCGGTATTGAGCAGTGCCACTTCCAAATCGCCGTGCTTTACATTATTGCCTCCGCCGCTAAAAAAGTGGCAACTTCCGCAGTTAATTTTATCGGGAGCTCCTACGCCTTGTGCAACTTTGGTGAGGTTCACCGTGCGGTCGGGATATCCGGCTGTGGATGAACCCTTTTGATATTCTTCGCTGTTATCGTGGCAAACCATGCAATCCACATTTCGGGCATTTTCAAAATCAAACTCATCGTTGGTCATTCCAAACCCAATGTGGCATTTGGCACACGCCAGTTCATTCGACTGGGCACCCAGGCAAAAATTGTTCAGCACATTTTTCTTGCCGGCAGCTTTCACACCACGCCCTTCGATGTACGAAACCCGCTCCCAGTTCCAGTGTGCCGATTTCATCACCTCTTTATGCCTCTCGGTATGGCAGCCAATACAGGCCTCGGTAACTTCCTGTGGAGTTTCAAAATCGCGCTGAAGTTCAGGCAGCTTACTGTGATCGATGGAAGACACCGGTTTAATGGCGTATTCCTGTTTTAGCTCTTCCAGTTTCAGGTTGTAATATTCGTTTTCGGTATTAACAATGTTGATAATTGCCAAAATCCCAATAAATAATACTATAACTACACCAATAGTTTTTTTCATCCTGTTCGCTCTAAATTAGAAACTCAATCAATTAAAATGTTTTTTTTAACTTCAGATGCAAAATTATCTAATTATCTACATATAACAATTTGAAAATAATTCAATATAAAAACACCAAACGAAAAACCATCAATAGCGAACTGCAAATCAGCAGCTTAAAACCCCTATGTTATAAAACACAATTGTATAATTTAAATTCATTTTAAAGAATTCACCTGGAAGCAGGTAGCTTTACAATTTTGCCTTATGCTCTGAATACTGAACCTCAATTTAAAATTTTCTGATGAGAAATAAGCTCTTTTACTAACTGATTTTAAGAACCATCCTTCTTTCTCACCTCCCCCTCACCTAATTCATTTTGTAATGCCACCAAAAAAAATCTAATATTTTCTGGTTGAAATTTGAGCCTGAATGACAACATTTTTTAGGATTTGTGACTTTTATCCTGTCCAGGTGGATATTATCTTTGTAATTTTTCCGCTTCGTTATTTTTGACAGATCGATTATAAATCATAATTTAATAAATTACCTATGCGAAAAATTACATTTCTATTGATTACTTTACTCATGGTCAGTTCGGTAACGATGGCCAAAAAGAAAAAAGATGCTGAAGAAAAAGGCGACACAATTATTACCAGCGGCCTTGTCAGCGGACTGAAATTCCGGGGAATAGGGCCAGCCTGGGCGAGCGGACGCATATCCGATTTTGCAGTAAATCCCGACAATCCCAAAGAATATTATGTAGCTGTATCCAGCGGTAACGTTTGGAAAACTACCAACAACGGAACTACCTGGAAACCCATATTCGATAATTATGGCGCTTATGCAACCAGTGATGTAGAAATGGATCCGAACAATCATAATGTAATTTGGGTGGGCACCGGCGAAAACAACCACCAGCGGGCACTTGGCTACGGCGATGGTATTTACAAATCAGTCGACGGCGGAAAATCGTTCAAAAACATGGGACTGAAAGAAAGCCGCCAGATTGGAGGCATCGTTATCGACCCACGAAATTCCGATGTGGTTTTTGTAGCAGCCGAAGGTTCTGCCTGGGGACCGGGTGGTGACCGCGGTTTGTACAAAACTACCGATGGCGGCGAAACCTGGAACAAAGTGCTCGAAATCAGCGAAAACACAGGCGTTAACAACGTAAAAATGGATCCTTCGAATCCCGATATTATGTACGCCACGTCGGAACAGCGTCGTCGTACACATTTCACAAAAATTGGCGGCGGTCCTGAGTCAGCCGTTTACAAATCGACCGATGGCGGCGAAAACTGGCGAAAAATTATGAAAGGCCTTCCCGGCGTTCACATCGGTGGAATGGGAATCGATGTTTCTCCGGTTAATCCCAATTACGTTTATTTAATTATGGAAGCTGCTGAAGGAAAAGGCGGATTTTTCCGCTCTTCCGACAAAGGCGAAAGCTGGAATAAAATGAGTGATCACCATTCCAGCGGTCAGTACTACAACGAAATTTTCTGCGACCCAAAAGATGCAGACAAAGTTTTTTCGGTTGAAACACGGACTCATTATACCACCGACGGCGGAAAAACCTGGACACGTTTAAACTTGAGCAATCGCCATGTTGATGACCACGCACTGTGGATTGATCCTGCCGATACCGATCACTTTATTATCGGCGGCGATGGCGGCATCTATGAAACATGGGATGCAGGTTCTACATACGATTTTAAAGAAAACCTGCCAATTACACAGTTTTACCGCGTACACGTAGATAATGAAGAACCATTTTACAATGTTTACGGCGGAACGCAGGACAACAATACCATGGGCGGGCCCTCTCAAACAATTAACCGCGATGGCGTAACCAACGACGAATGGTATGTTACCCTGGGCGGAGATGGCTTCTGGATTGCAACGGATCCTGAAGATCCAAACATCGTTTATACTGAATATCAGTATGGAAATGTGTACCGCTACGATAAAAAAAGTGAAGAATCCATCAACATTAAACCACGCGAACGCAAAGATGAACTTACCTACAAATGGAACTGGAATACGCCGCTTTTTGTAAGTCCGCACAGCCACACCCGGCTTTACATGGCAGCTAACAAAGTATTTCGCAGCGACGACCGTGGAAATACATGGGAAGTAATCAGTGATGATCTTACAGCACAAGTCGATCGTCACAGTTTTCCGGTAATGGGCAAATACTGGCCAACAGAAGCTGTGGCAAAAGATGTTTCCACCTCGCAGTGGGGAACCATTGTTTCGCTGGTTGAATCGCCTGTTAAAGAAGGCCTGATTTATGCCGGAACTGACGACGGCGTGATTTCAGTTACTGAAGATGGTGGCGAAAACTGGACACAGGTAAAAGAATTTCCTGGTGTACCGGAATTTACTTACGTAAGTGATTTGTGGGCTGACCGCTTTGATGAAAATATAGTTTACGCTACATTCGATAATCTGAAACGCGATGACTTTACACCTTACATTCTGAAAAGTACAGACAAAGGTCAAAGCTGGACAACAATCAGCGGAAATCTCCCTGAAAACGGAACAGTTCATACCATCGTCCAGGATCTTGAACGGCCGGACCTTCTATTTGCAGGAACTGAATTTGGTGTTTTCTTCACTATCGACAACGGCGAAAACTGGGTGCAACTGAAATCAGGAATCCCAACGATTGCTGTAAAAGATATCGCCATTCAGGAACGTGAAGATGACCTCGTGCTGGCAACTTTCGGACGCGGATTTTATATTCTCGACAATTACAGTCCGCTGCGCGAATTGTCGCACGAAATGGCTGAAAAAGAAGCCCACATTTTTGAGATAGAAGACGCTTTGATGTATGTCCAGTCTTCAGGAAAAAGCAACCAGGGACACACCTACTACAAAGCACCGAATCCGGAGTTTGGCGCTACATTTACCTACTATCTGAAAGAAGTTCCGAAAACTCAGGAGCAACTCCGGAAAGAAAAAGAAAAAGAACTTTTTGAAGAAGGCGAACCGATTCCGCAGCCCACATGGCGCGAATTGCAACTGGAAGAAATGCAGGAAAAAACACACCTGATTTTTACCATATATGACGCTGACAACAATGTGGTCAGGCAAATCACCAAATCACCATCGAAAGGTGTTAACCGCATTAACTGGGATTTGCGCTATGCCATGCCCACATCAGTACGTGTGCGAAACGGGTTCGATCCCATGGATGACGGACGTTCTAACGGTATTCTTGTTATGCCCGGAACCTATAAAGTAGATTTAAAATTGTGGCACGAAGGTGAATTGACCGAATTGGCTGAGCCGGTTGAGTTCACTGCCAGAAAACTCGATAACACAACACTTCCGGCAGAAGATTACGAAAACAATGTTGAATTTGCACGCGAAGTAGGCAAACTGGCCGTTGCCATGGTTGGCAGCAACCAGTTGATTGACGAGCTCCGCTCGAAAGTAGAACACATCAAACAGGCTATTTATGTAACTCCGGGTGCCAGCCAGGAATTGATGAACAAAGCCCGCGAACTTGGCAAAGAGCTCGAACAACTTGATTTCAGAATGAATGGTGTGCCTGCAAAAGCCAGTTGGGAAGAAATTCCACCGGCACAAATGCCGCTCAACCGCAGGCTGAGCAGTGTAACGTATACCCACATGGGATCGACCAGCGGAATTACAGCTACTGAGCGAGCCGGTTACGATATTCTGAAAGAAGAATTTCCGCCTGTACTCGACGCATTGCAGCGGATAGTCAGGGTTGACATTCCTGCTCTCGAAGCCGAACTCAACGAAATGAATGCTCCGTGGACTCCCGGACGTTTGCCGGTTTGGAGAGAGTAATTAGTAGTAAGATTTTAGTACAGAGTAGTTAGTATAAAGAGCCCGGTTTTGCCGGGCTTTTTTTATGGGATTGATGGGTTTGAAACGGTCGATTGAGAATTTATTATTTTGCCAATATTAAAAATTATTGTATTTTAACCCTGCTAAAATTATAAAACAAAATATTTTGAAAGGTTTGAATAATTATTATAAACGAAATCTTGAAGCAGAAATCAAAAAATATTTATCTGTAAAAGAAATAATTGCAATTGTTGGAGTAAGGCAATGTGGTAAAACTACATTGATGAAGAAACTGGCATCTGATCTTTCGAATAAAAACAAAATAAACTTTATCAGTTTTGACGATATTTCAATTTTACGCCTTTTTGAAGAAGATCTGCAATCTTTCATTCAAATTCATGTAGAGCCCTATCATTTTCTTTTCATTGATGAAATTCAATACTCACCGGAAAGTGGGAAGAAGTTGAAATACATTTACGATCATTGCGAAATAAAAATTATAATATCCGGTTCATCAGCTGCAGAAATATCCGTCCAAAGTATTAAATACTTAGTTGGCAGAATCTTCACCTTTACATTATACCCGTTTACGTTTGAGGAATTTTTACGTGTAAAAGATGAAAAATTGCTTACTGTTTATATTGGTGGAAATTATAAGCAGATTATCGTTGAGCAATTAAACAAATATTTAGCTGAATTTCTTGTTTATGGAG
This sequence comes from Tangfeifania sp., assembly GCA_035269145.1. GTDB lineage: Bacteria > Bacteroidota > Bacteroidia > Bacteroidales > Prolixibacteraceae > Tangfeifania. Next base: position 7,796 of record DATFJO010000513.1, read on the forward strand.
GATTTCCCAGGGTTGTAACTTCAAACAGTTTTGAAGAAAAACAAATGGTATTAAAAAACATTTTAAATACCTATTTGCTGCGCGAAATCAGGGAAACATTTCAGCTTCCCGAAAATATTAAAATCATCAAATTAGTTAAACTGCTCGGGTTTCAGATTGGAAACTTACTCAATTATAATGAATTAAGCAGACAGAGCGAATTCAAACTAGATGAACTAAAACGCATTTTAAGTATTTTGGAAAACACATTTATTATATCCTTGGTTCATCCGTTTTATACGAATAAAAGAACCGAACTTGTAAAATCTCCAAAAATCTATTTTGTCGATCCGGGATTTCGTAATATTTGTCTTGAATCCATTTCCGAAAATCAAAATGTAAGAGGTGAGAGCATTGAGCAATTTATTTATT
>DATFJO010000514.1:0-5067 GCA_035269145.1 Tangfeifania sp.
CAGGTACAAATTGCATACCTTGTCAGAAACGTTGTTCCAAGTACGCAAACTTACCAGAATGTGTATGCCGAAGCCAGTGAATTTGCCGGCGACAACACCAGTAAAGAAGATTTTGATGCAGCTGTTGCTGAGCAACAACTGAATAAACGTGTTGCCACTGTTGGCGAAAATCAACGCAACATTACAGGACTTGAAAATGCGCGAACACTTGTACGGGCTGCTTATGAAACTGAAGTAGGCAACCTGCTCGAAGATCCGCAGGGCTCTACTATTTTTGACCTGGGCGATGATTTTGTAATTGCTGCGCTTGCATCAGCTACCGATGAAGGTGTTGCTTCATTCGAAGAAGTTAAAGACCGTGTTGAACTCGCTGTTGTCCGGGAAAAGAAAGCTGAATTGCTGAAAGAAAAAGCACGCACGGCAATGGACGGAAAATCAGAAATTGCGGCTATTGCTACTGAACTGGATTCGGAAGTAAGAAACGCCAGCAATATCAATTTCAATTCCATACAAATTCCGGGTGCGGGAATGGAGCCTGCCGTAATCGGTACCGCCTGGACACTTGAGCCCGACCAGATTTCTCAACCGGTAGCAGGAGCAAATGGAGTATTTATTGTTGAAGTAACTTCTGTTAGCCAGGGAACCGATCAGGACGTGGAAACCGAACAAATGCGCCTGGCCCAGAACCTTACATTCAGAGCCACTTCGCAGGCATACAATGCTCACCGCGAGGTGACAGAAGTTGAAGATAACAGAGCGAAATTTTATTAATATTTTGTAAAAAGATATTTCAAAAAAAAGCTGTCCGGATTTTTCCGGGCAGCTTTTTTTGTGAACATTTTTAGTCAAGTATTTCCAGCAGCCTGATATCAAACGCAATTACCGCATTGGGTGGAATTTTATTGCTTGTTCCTTTACGTCCCCAGCCCAATTCCGGGGGTATCCAAAATTTGTACCGGCTGCCTTCGGGCATCATTTGCAAACCTTCCTGCAAGCCTTCAATCAGTTCGTTGACTTTTACTTCATCAGGCTGGTTCAAACGGTAAGTATCTTCAAGGACTTTCCCATCTAAAAGCAATGCCCGCTGGTGAATTTTTACTGTGCTTAACAAATCCGGTGTTTTACCCGGATTTTCATCCACTACGGAATATTGCAAACCGGAAGCGGTTTCATGAACACCCTCTTTTGCAGCATTCTGAATCATAAAATCCTCGCCTGTTTTACGGTTATTCCCGGCAGAGCCTTTGCTTTTTCCTCTTTTTTCACGCCTTCCCATTTTCGATTCTAATTTTGATGCCTTAATGCAAAAATAACCATCCATTTTAAATGATAATGAACATTTCGCTTTTGCACGGTTTTTGTAAGCGAAATGCCCGGTTATTTGTCAACTTTGTAAATCGTACAATAAAAGAATCAGGGGAATACATTAAATGAAGAATTTCAGGATATTACAACTTACCGCATTATTTATTTTTTTAGGAACACCTACCATTTTTGCCGGGGGCAATTATTTGGAGCTGCCCAACGAAATACGCAGCTTTTACGGAAAGAAGGAAAGTAAGCCGAAGGTATTTGTCGAAGGAATCAGGCTTGATTTCGATTACATGCGCCGGCAAATGAAATTTGTCGATTTTGTAAACGATCCGGCTGCCTCCGATGTGCATATTATAATTAGCCAGCGCGTGAACGGTGGAGGAGGTCGCGTTTATTCATTCATGTATAACAACCTCACCTACGAAAATTTAAGCAATTATACATTAACCTGTTCCACAACTCCCGGCGATACACAGGAAGAAGTTCGAGAAAAAATTACCGAAACCATGACGCTTGGTTTAATGCCCTATGCCAACCAGTCGGAACTACAGGGCAAATTGTCGGTTAACTTCAACGGAAAAGAGAGAAAAGACATTACACCTGTGGTTGACCCCTGGCGCAACTGGACATTCAGGGGCGATTTTAACGGGAATATCAACCTGGAAGAAAGTCGCAAAAGCTTCGATTATTCCTACCAGTTACGTGGCGACAAAGTTACTGAAAACTGGAGAATCAGGAATTATGCCAGCATGCGGGTGCGAACACGTGAATACATTAGCGACGGGGAAACCTACCGGTCGGAAAATATTACCAACTATATGACCTCCAGCATTGTAAAAAGCATTACATCGCGTTGGTCGGCAGGTGCTTTTGCAAGTTATTACAACAGTAACTACAGCAACACCGTTTATTCCATTTCTTTTAAACCGGCTTTTGAATACAATATTTTCCCATGGGATATTTCCGACCGAAAGGTGTTTACCATTGCCTACTATGTTGGGCCCGAATGGAAAAAATATTACGAAGAAACCATCTACGGAAAATTTGATGAAAACCTTTGGGAGCAGTCGCTGCAGCTCGATTTACAATTGGTACAAACCTGGGGCGAAATTGAAGCCGGACTGGATGCCACCAATTACATGCACGATTTCAGCAAAAACCGCATCACTTTCGATTCTGAATTATCCGTTCGCATTGTGCGTGGATTTTCCGTGAATTTCGATTTCAGGGTTGAAAATATTCACGACCAGATTTATCTTCCCAAAGGAGATTTCGACCTGGAAGATGTTTTACTGAACAATGTGCAGTTGCCATCAACTTTCGAAGTTTATGCAGGAGCAGGAATCCGTATACAGTTTGGATCGATTTACAATAATGTGGTAAATAACCGGTTGTAAAAGAAAACCTCCTTCCCGTTAGTAAAAACCAATGAGAAAGAGGTTCTTCTTTACTGTCGTGAAATATTCAGTTTTATTCGCCTTTTACTCCTTTTTCAATTCGATCGCCGATGTCTTTATCGATGTTGCGCCAGTATTCAAACGCGCGCTCAAGCACTGGTTGGGTAACATCTTCCTTCAGGTGCCCAACAATGTTTGAAACCAACCGATCGCGGGCGGCATCGTCCAGCACCTCCCGCACCATTGTTCCGGCCTGTCCCCAGTCATCATCGTCTTCACGAAGCGTATAAGCCGAGCGGACAAATTCACCACTGGCATTCCATACTTCTTTTTCAGGGTATTTTTCACCGTCAGCCTGCGGGCCACCTTTTGAATTGGGTGCATAAACCGGGTCGGTCACGTTTTCAACCCGCATCGCTCCATCTTTACTGTAGCTATGAACGGGACATTTCGGACGGTTTACCGGAATCTGTTTGTAATTCACACCAAGTCGTGCACGGTGGGCATCGGCATAAGAAAACAGCCGTCCCAGCAACATTTTATCGGGGCTCGGACCTATTCCCGGAACAAAACTGTTCGGTTCGAAAGCAGCCTGTTCTATCTCGGTGTGGAAATCAGTGGGATTGCGGTCAATTGTCAGCCGGCCCACTTCCTGTAGCGGATAATCGCTGTGTGGCCATACTTTGGTCAAATCAAACGGATTGAAACGATACTTTTCAGCTTCTTCAAACGGCATAATCTGCACTTTTAATGTCCAGCTCGGGTAATCGCCGTTTTTTATGGAGTTGAATAAATCTCTGCGATGGTAATCGGCATCTTCCCCCGCCATGTGATCGGCTTCTTCCTGGGTGAGGAAATCGATTCCCTGGTCGGTTTTGAAATGGTATTTCACCCAGAAACGTTCATCATTTTTATTTACCCACATAAACGTGTGGCTTCCGTAGCCATTCATGTGCCGCCAGGTTTTTGGAATCCCGCGGTCACCCATCAGCCATGTTACCATGTGGGCCGATTCGGGCGACAACGTCCAGAAATCCCACTGCATATCATGATCACGCAAACCATTGTCGGCACGGCGTTTTTGCGAGCGGATAAAATGCTGGAATTTCATGGGATCGCGCACAAAAAAGATGGGCGTGTTGTTTCCAACCAAATCATAATTTCCTTCGCTGGTATAAAACTTCAATGCAAAACCGCGCGGGTCGCGCCAGGTGTCAGGACTTCCGCGTTCGCCTGCCACTGTTGAGAACCGGATCAGCGTATCAGTTTTTACACCATGCTGAAATACTGCCGCTTTGGTGTAAGCACTCATGTCTTTGGTGACTTCAAAATGACCAAAAGCGCCGGAGCCTTTCGCATGTGGCTGGCGTTCAGGAATCCGCTCGCGGTTGAAATTGGCCATCTGTTCCATGAGGTAATGATCCTGCAATAAAACCGGACCATCGGGCCCTACGGTCAGAGAATGTTCATCGCTTGCAACCGGCCTTCCGGCATCGGTTGTTGTTGGTTTTCTTTTGTCTTTTTCCATATTGGTTTTTTTTTGAATAAATAATTTGAACAGCAATTCGCTTTCAATATGAGCTTTTTACTCAGATATATTTTTTAAATAATGAACAAATGCTTAAGTTTTTTAAAATAGGAAAACAGCCGGGAAGAATCATTTAATTTCTCCCCTCATATTGGAGGAACATTAAAAATCAATAATTAGTTTAAAAAAAATTGAGAATTCGGGCGACAAAATATTTGGTGCCGTTGTTATGTAGTTCGGGAGATTGCCGGTTTGTTTTGAAATGAATCGGCTCAAATAAAAAGGTGGCTCAAACGAGCCACCTTTCAGTTATTATACTTTTACATTTTGTTATTTAGTCCCAATCAATCAAGGTCAAACCGATCGAGGTTCATCACTTTGTTCCATGCTGCCACAAAATCGTGTACAAATTTTTCTTCTGAATCCTCACTTCCGTAAACTTCGGCCAGTGCACGCAGTTCCGAATTCGAACCGAAAATAAGATCGACCCGCGTTGCTGTCCATTTCGCCTCGCCGGTTTTGCGATCACTTCCCTTGAATACTTCCTGGTCATCCGAGGTTGCTTTCCAGGTTGTTTCCAAATCGAGCAGGTTAAGGAAGAAATCGTTGGTGAGTTGCTCCGGCCGTTTGGTGAAAACTCCGTGATCTGAGCCATCGAAATTTGTATTCAGCACACGCATGCCACCCAACAGAACAGTCATTTCAGGTGCTGTCAGCGTCAGTAATTGTGAGCGATCGACCAGCATTTCCTCTGAAGATGCGGTAATATTCTCGTGCACTCTCCGAAAATTACGGAATCCGTCGGAATTCGGTTCGAGAGGAGCAAAT
>DATFJO010000515.1:0-2803 GCA_035269145.1 Tangfeifania sp.
TACTTCTGCTTCGCGCGTTCCCGACTTTTCCCATTCAATCAGTTCTTCCGGTGTTTTTTTAAGCGAAAGCGGATCGTCCTCCCACGGCCTGTAATTTAACCATGTAGAAAACGCATGAATTTTTACCGAATCATTTAGAAAAATTTCAATCCCTCCAATGTTAAAATGGTTGTAAAAATCGAATCGTTTGCCCAGCGGGAAGCGGCTCATAATGGAAAGATTGATACGCTCATCATCCGGTGCGGTATTTACAGGAGCAATTAAATGAAAATTGTAATTCAATGAATCGGCAATCATCTTTCCTGAACCATAAGTTTCTACCATTAAAATAATATCCGGATTCAGTTCTTTGATGATGCCGGTTGCGTGTGGCCTGCCATCTTCTTTTAATGATTCGTTGTTTGCACCGTGCCAGATGTTCCATGCCAGCACAGAGAATTCGACTATTTTAGTTTCCTCTGATTTTTCTGTTGTTTGTTTACACGAACTGAAAAGAAAAACAGTCGCAATAAAAAGCAAGAGATATTTTGTTGAATTCATTTTCATTCTGAAAAAAGTCAAGTAAGCCAGTCTTTTAAAGTTTTCAATAAGGGGTTAAAACCCCGTTTTATAAGTTATTATCAAAACCGTTCACTAAAGTGAACGGCAATTTACGGATAATTGTAATTGCCGTCAGGTTTAGCTGACGGATAGGTAATTGTAAAAATTTTCGGCTTTAGCCACATTAAGCATTTTATTATTTCACTTTCCAGCCATAATCAATATATTCCCATTCGAAATCATTGCCATCAACATTGACTTTTAAATAGCCTTCCTGCGTACCATGATATTCGCCTCCCCACCAGCTTGCCGAAACAGCACCGGCAGTAATAAACTGCACACCTTTTACTTTTATTTCTTCGTAAAGGTGCATGTGTCCCTGCAATACTAATTTAAGGTTTTTATCTTCGAACATGTCCCAGATTTCCTTAAAATTGATGAAGGTATCTTTTGCAGTGTATTCACCGTGAAGCACCGGATAATAGACCGATAAAAAAGGAACATGGACCGAAACAATGATTGGCGTTTCTTTGTCCACTTTTGCCAAATCATCTGCCAGCCATTGTTTTTGTTCTTCGTTTACACAATAATTTCCGTCGCAGATTTGGGCAGTATTCAGCACAATAAAATGCCACCTTTTATGATTAAATGAGTAGGTTGTTTCATGAATGTATTTTTCAAAAAGCCCTTCGTTGTATAACGGATCTTCTTTTTCAACGGCCCAGAAACGGTCGTGGTTTCCAATGGTTGGATAAAACGGGATTCCGGCATTTTCAATTTTCCGGGCATATTTTTGATAAAGCTCGTGTGCGGGTTGGGCATTTTTCATCCCGTCTATGTCTACATTGTCGCCACCGGTCATAATAAAATCAACATTTTTTGATTTCGCATTGTTGATTGCCTGGTCAAAACCCTGGAAGCAATTGTTGTTTCCGTTATTCAGGTGCAGGTCGGTAAAAAAGGCAAAACTAAAACTGCCCTGGCTGCCGGTTGGCTGGGGCGGATTGGCCTCAGTACACGAAAATATAAATACAAAGAGAAATAGAGTCAGTAAATGTTTCATCTTTTTTTGTTTTAAAAATTAAACAAAAGACCCGGAATTATAACCGGGCCTTTTTATTTATTAGAACCATTGAAAGGGATTAATTTTCTTGTTTAATGGTGAACTCGTAAGGCCCGCCATTAATATCGTAGCCACTGAATTCCATACTCAGGTGCAACTCATTTGAAGTGGCATTGTATGTTCCGGCATCACCGGCATGAAATGTCATGTCGGCTCCGTAGGAGGTGAAATTAACATCATTTAAAAGAGTAACATTTCCGGTAAAAGTATCCATGTCGATATCGCCAAGGTGCAGTTCGAGTGTTACCGGTGCGCTTCCATCTGCCCAGAAATTGAACGAGATATTGATTCGCTGGCAATCATCATCAACTTTTACCCCGGTGCATGTTGCCGGACTGTAACTCGGATAAATTTCATCAACGCATGTTACGCTGCCCACCCATCTGTCTGCAAGGCAACCAACCGGTGGCACGTAATAATCGAGCACCACAGTCCAGTCGGCAGAGTTGCCTGTTGGTGCTGTTACCCGGTATTGCTGCGGACTGGAAAAATCACCGTATTCTCCAAACGGAGTGGAACCTTCCAGCGGTTCGACGGTGCATCCCGGTTGAAGGTTGGCATTCAAATAAACATTTGAAAAATCCACTGATTTATCTTTCACCCAAACCGTATCGAGATTGGCATCCGGATAAATGGCATTTTCCTGCGCAATTTTTCCGTTTTCATTTCCCACAAGAATTTCTTTGATTCCCGGGTTGTCGGGCAGGTCGCCCACTTCCTCGAAAGTGGGAACGCAGCTCACTGCGAAAAAAAGTATGATTGATAAAAAACTTATTATTCGTTTCATTTTTTTGCAATTTTTAGGTTTCTGAATTTTATTCCCAACCAAAAATCTGTGTCAGGTTTGGATTCACTGTAACGTCACTTTGAGGAATCGGGCGGTAATAATATTTCGGATCAACAAAAGTTCCTCTCTCCTTAATCGACTCAATATAGCCCTGATTATCGCCACTGATGTAAAATGAAGCATCGCTGTCCTGCGGCCCCACGCGGTAATAAATCAATGTTTCGCCGAGTTCATTGGTTTCTTTATCGCCTGCGCCGGGAATAGATTCGCTGACATCAAGCAATACAATATCTTCAACACCATCACCAGTTAAATCATACTTTCCAAGTCCCGGGAAATAAAGTCCTTTGGGT
>DATFJO010000516.1:0-2971 GCA_035269145.1 Tangfeifania sp.
TTGTATTGGTCTGGAGTTTGTCCAAAAGCTGCTTTTAAAAAAAAAGCAAACTCTTTGGTTGCTTTTACTCCCTGTGGATTAAAATTATAGGTGTTGCTGTAATGTTTATGCTCACCTTTGTATTTCCAACGCCGGCGGTACAGCTTCAGATAAACCGGCTTGCCTTTTAGCGGAAAACTCTGCAGTTCTATTGGATTGCAGAATCCATCCAGCACAACCTCTTTGGAGTTTTCCATCGTTGATGGAACCAATTCGGGCAACTCCTCGAAATGTATCTGGATATATCCTTTTTTCTCTTCTACTTCTTTTATCTCAAAATGAAGTGTAATTTCTTCAGGAAAAAATACACTTAACAGGTCTTTTACTATCGATGATGATTCCATGCCCGAAAGGTACAAATGATCTCACAGCGCCTCAAATTAATATTTAGCCCAGTCGGGAGGTACAGGGCAATAGCCAAGATGGGATAAGTAAATTTTATCCTATCTTTACCCTACTTGATCCTGCTTCCTAAATCTTAATCTTCTTTTTTCGCCAGCGAATAAGTGATAAAGTGTGCCACAATTAATCCAACTCCACCAAACAGCAGAATCATTGTGAAAAAGGCAGCAACTTCATTTATTACATTCGAAAGTGCAAAACCTGTAATCACACCCACCGCAAGTGCTATCAGAAAAATTCCCCATTTCAGCAATGCGTATTTCGATGTTTCTGTTTTGAAAATGCTGGCATCGCTTCCTTTTTCAATCAGCGCCAGCCGTTCTTTCGTGCGGGTCGTCCAGTAAACGTATAAAATGGCAAAAATTGCGAGAAAAAACGATATTGGTACAAAAATTCCTTCCATGACTTAAAGTTTTAAATGTTTATTTTTTTTAATTTCTGACCTTTGGACGCAGCATTATCTTGCCGGTTACACTTTTTTTTAAGTTTTCTTTTGAATAAATTTGTAACCAGATCATTATTTCTTCGTCAAAAGAGCAGAAAAGATGGAAAAACATGATGACAACTATTATATCGAAAAGGTTTTGGCCGGACAGGCAAACTACTTTTCATATATAGTGGATAAATACCAGGACATTGTTTTTTCCATTGCACTGAAAGTTCTTAGAAATCGTGAAGAAGCCGAAGAAATGGCACAGGAAAGTTTTATAAAGGCCTATAAATCTTTAGGGTCGTTCAAAGGAAAAGCCAAATTTTCTACCTGGATTTACCGCATTACATACAATACATGTATTTCGGAAACCAGGAAAAAGAAAAATCATTTTACTTCAACTGACGATGTGCAGATAAAAGATGAAGCAGAAGAGATGAACCTTGACGGAATACCCGAAGAAAACAGGGCCAAATACATTCAGGCCGCCTTGAAAAAACTTCCTGAAGATGAATATACGCTTGTTCTTCTCTTTTATTTCGAAGAACAATCAATAGACGATATTTGTAAAGTAACCGGACTCTCGGAAAGTAATGCCAAAGTAAAACTTTACCGGGCGCGGAAAAAACTTTATACGATTTTGAATGATATGTTGAAGGATGAATTATATACAATATTATGAAACCGGAAATTGAAGATAAAAAACTAAGGGAACTGCTTCAATATGCGAAGCTCGAATCACCCGGCAGCAATTTTTCTGCCAGGGTTATGAACCGGGTTTTTGAAGAACAAGCAGCGCTCGAACAGGTGAAAAGTGAACCTGTGCTGGGCCGGGGGTTCTGGATTATACTGGCACTTTTTGCCGGCTTAATGGGCATAGTAGCCTTTTTGTCAGCAAGTGGTACATCGGCCGAAGGTTCGCTCAATTTGTTGCAAAATGTAAATACTGAAGCTGTTAAAACCGGTTACCAGTCGGTGTTCGACAAATTGGGTGCAGTGCCGTTAAGTATTGCAGGTATATTGCTTGCATCATCAATGCTGCTATTTCTCGAAAAATTCTTAAGCAAAAGAAGTAGCGTGTTTTTATAAAATAATAAAGTTAATTTTGATTTAGCAGGTCCCGACTGAAAAGCCGGGACTTTTTTATTCGTATTGTTTTAAAATTCCTTTCATAATTAAGTACTGGGCGAGAATGTAGGTAAACAGAATAACAGCACGGGCATGATTGAAACTGTACAGAAATTTATCGATGGCAATTACTGAATCAGAAAAAACAAAAAACAATGAACCGGTGAAAACGAGGATAAAACTCACCGGATGTCCGTTCCCTAAACGGTTTAATGCCATTGCCGACATACTTAATATGGCACCGATGTAAATAAAAATGGCAATTCTTAATATTGTGTCAAGGTTGTCATACAGCAAAATCACAAATAGCAGACCGTAAGCAATATAAGCTATTAACCAAAAGGGCTGCTTGCGTAAGAATGGTTTTTTCCCGGAAAGATTGATGGTTTTCAGAAATAAAAAAATGTAGAAAACCTGTGAAATTAAAAAAGCAAAAACACCCAAAGCGAAAAAAACTTCACCTTTTTCAGTAAACATCAGAAAAATATCTCCAAGCCATGAAAACAGAAAAGCAGCAAGCGCAAGCTTTACAATTTTCCGGTCAATTGATTTGGCATGAAAAAGAAAATAACCGCTAATCCAAATCATGATGAGCGGTTTAAATATATACATCGCCCACTCGTTGTAAGTATAGTTGGAGAGAATTGTTCCTGCTGCAATTATTATAAACAGAACATGAAAAAGGATTTTCTTCATTTTTTAATGTTTGGAGTAAATTTAAAAGTTTGTTTTTAAATTTAAAAATGAAGTTTTGTTTAAGAACTGAGTTTTTACGATTACAGTGGATTTTACTAAAAAAGTTATTTTAATAGCAAACTTCTGATTTCAAGTATTTTCCAACGTAAGTATCTACTCCTTCTTCAAGGGAGGTAAAATCTTTTGTGTATCCTATTTCCCTGAGTTTTACAATTTCTGCTTCGGTAAAATACTGGTACCGGCCTCTTAAATCAACCGGTGTATCTATAAAAGAAA
>DATFJO010000517.1:0-5232 GCA_035269145.1 Tangfeifania sp.
CGCTTCAGTAACAAATAACTTTGCAGAATAATTGGTTATGTGTAATGCAAATTCCGACCGTGTTGGTATGGTATCTCCCGAAGGAAGAATCGATTCTCCTAAATTTTCTGAATAGGTGTCAAAAGCAATCCACATTTCATCCGGAATATCGAGTGGTTCTTCTAACCCAACTTCCAGTTCAAAAAATGAAGTATTAATTTCAGCATTAACATGGTGAATATTCGCATCGTCGTTATTTCGAATTAACGTGTCTTTTTTAATTTCTTTTTCATACGATATCAATCCGAAGTTTTGTTCCGGGGCTGCTATGTTGTGCCACAATCTTCTGCTTTCGGGATTGTAATCGATGGGGTCGAAAAGCCAGCTGCGTTTAAACCATTCGTCAATCCATGCAAACTGAATACCGCCGCCACAACCGGTATTTTTAATCGAATTCAGAAGTCGAATGTTGGTTAATCCCTGGTGAAATTCATCAAATCCTCCATGGTTCATTCCCGTAGTAGAATAATGGCCGATTGTCCAACTGGAGGGAACTCCATATTCCGCTATAATTAATGGGAATTGGGTGTAGTGCGATTTTAACTCTGTAAGATATCCTAAATAGCTGTTTGGTCCGTAATCATCTGAAAAAGATTGATAGGATGATTGTAAACTAATGAAATCAGGATAATAAGGATAAGCATGGTAACTAATAAACAAGCCTGCAGGTGCGTTTTTTATCTGAATTTTAGCCAGGTCAATCTCTTCCGAATCTTCATCGCCATAAATTACTCCCTCGTGTTCAATAGGATCTAATGTTGGCCAGCTCGAGCAACTAACAGGGCGTTGTGTGTCGTAATTTGTATGTTCGTAATTAACTGTATGATCCAACATATTTGTTATCCATGCTTCCGAAGCGGATGCATCATCGATAGAAAAATGAAACCCATCGTAACTATCAACATTTGAATTGAATGCATTTGTAGTATTGATTTCAATTGGATGAATTTCTCTCCCAATTATATATCCCAAACACCATTGAGAAACATCTGTTGTATAGGTTCCGTAGGCTTTGCCAAATCGGTGCGAAATGGTTCTGTTTCCGTGCACACAATCAATATTTTCTTCAATTTCTTCGCTGAAAGCATCTGACAAATAATATAAATCCTGGTTATATCCTGCTAATTCTTCTTCCAGCCAAACTCCCTGAATAAATAGTAGCGGATTTTGCGGATTTGCCGAATTATGTGTTTGTAATGCTTCAAAAAAACGGGGATAGTGAAGCGTATATAAGCGAATGCAGTTAAACCCTGCTTCTTTAATTTGTTTAAACCATCTGGTGTAATCTTCTTTTGTAGCTGCCAGTTCCCCCGGAAATGTGCCCGGAACAGCAACACCCAAATTTATTCCTTTCATAAAAAATGGAACATATTCAGAACCATTCCATATTGTCAGATGTGTAGTGTTGGTGGAAAATGGATAAATTTTGTCTGATTGTGAGAATGTTATTTTATTAATACTCAGAATAAAAAATATAACTATGAGAAATTTTTTTAGCATTGTATAAAATGATTTTAAGTAAATGTAATTGATTTTTTTTATTGATCTAAATCCCTCATTAAACTTCGCCGGAATTAATTTAAATGGTATCAACATTTGTTTGAAATTATGCTAAGGATTTCCACTTAAAAATAAACAATTTTTATTTTCAGATTGTTTGTTGGCAGGAGTTGTGACGATTATTTTCTCATTTGGTTTGCTATTTTTGACAAAAGATTTTATTTCATGAAATTTAAAAATCAATTAGTCCACGGAACTTTAATAAAACGCTACAAACGTTTTCTGGCAGATGTAAAATTAGATGACGGAACCGAAGTTGTTGCACACTGCACCAATTCTGGGTCGATGAAAAGCTGCCTTGAAAACGGAGCTGAAGTTTATTTGTCGCCGGTGGATGATTTGAAGCGGAAAACTAAATTTACCTGGGAGATGATAAAAATTAACGGCGACTGGGTGGGAATAAACACCGGAAATCCAAACAAACTGGCGTTTGAGGCCATTTCTGCCGGAAAAATTCCAGGACTGGAAGGTTACACCACCGTGAAACGGGAAGTAAAATTTGGTGACTCCCGGTTCGATGTTTTTGCAGAAAATGAACATGAAAAATGTTTTATTGAAGTAAAAAATGTAACACTGAAGGAAGGGAATTATGCACTGTTCCCCGATGCAATTACCATCCGGGGACAGAAACACCTGAAAACGCTCATGGAAGTTAAAAAGCAGGGAATGCGCGCCGTGATGCTTTACATTATTCAGCGCAGTGACGTGGAGTTTTTTGCCCCTGCCCGGGAAATTGATGCGGCTTATTCCGAAACGCTTAAAAAGGCCTTAGATGTTGGGGTAGAAGTTATTCCTGTTATGGCCAAAGTAACGCCGGAGGCAATAGAATTGGGCGAAATTCTGCCATTTAAGATTTAACCCGGATATTTTTGTAAAAAAAATCACCGGAAAAAAATACCGGTGATTCATAATTAAACTCAAATAAGCTTTATCCTTTTTATTCTTCCTCAGGAGCTTCAATTCTGCCGTAATAAGAAATGGCCTGACGATTGGTACTTATTACATTTAATGTTGCATAACCCAATTCTGAAATGTGGAACGTGTAATTCAAGTTGTCCATTCCTTTGTCAATTTCGAACTCAACTCTGTATCCGTTTTCTTCGTCTTCCATATTATATTCCTCAGCGGGTTCGGTAAAATCAAATCCCGCATCGCGGCCTCCGTAATCTAACCGGTAGGCTACGCCGTAAAACGGAAGATAGGAATTTACGGTGTCGCCTTTAACTTCCACATCGTAGGAGTAGTTAAGGTAAATACTTCCGCCTCCCATAGGCAACGCGTGAGTTGCATTAAATACAAATTCTTTCGATTTCAAAAGCTTCTCTACCTCTTCCATTCTTTTTTCCTGTTTTTCGGCCCTGCGTTCTTTCCTTGATTTTTGTGGCTCCTGAGCATTCATATAAGTTAAAAAGGAAAAAAGTAAAAAGGTGGTTAAAATTATTCGTTTCATAATTTTTCTATTTTTTTTGTTAATACATTAAAACTAAATTCGCCTAACGGCAAATATTAATTTGCAAAAACTATTCCAGATGAATTATTTACGTAATAAAGAGCAAAATAGTTATGAATAGAAAGTTTATTGGAGCACATGTAAGTGCAGCCGGCGGAGTTGAAAATGCCCCGGTAAATGCACACCGGATAGGAGCAACAGCGTTTGCTTTGTTTACAAAAAACCAACGTCAGTGGTATGCCAAACCTTTGTCGAAAGAAAGCATTCATATATTTAAGGAGCATTGCAAATTTTATGGTTATGAACCACACCAGATTTTACCCCACGACAGTTACCTGATTAACCTGGGGCATCCCGAAGAAGCAGCCCTGCAAAAATCCCGGATTGCATTTTTGGATGAAATGCAGCGCTGCGAGCAACTTGGGCTCGACCGTTTGAATTTTCATCCGGGCAGTCACCTGAATAAAACCACCGAAGAACAGTGCCTCGCCACAATTGCTGAGTCGATTAATATTGCTTTGAAACAAACAAAAGTGGTGGCAGCGGTTATTGAAAATACAGCAGGACAGGGAACCAACCTTGGATTTTCGTTCTACCAAATCAAACAAATTATCGATCAGGTAGAAGACAAAAGCAGGGTGGGAGTGTGCATCGATACCTGCCATGCCTATTCGGCGGGGTATGATATTCTGAATAATTTCGAGGAAGTTTTTCGTGAATTTGATGAAGTAATTGGATTTGAATACCTGAAAGGAATGCACCTGAATGATTCGAAAAAAGATTTGGCTTCGAAAGTGGATCGGCATAACAGTTTGGGAGAAGGAACTTTGGGACTGGAACCGTTCCGAAAGATTATGAATGACAAACGCTTTGACGGAATTCCATTAATTCTTGAAACTCCGGATGATCAAAAGTGGGCCGATGAAATCCAATTATTGAAAAACATGGAAAATGAGTGAAATAGTTTACTTAAATGGGGAATTTATCCACAGTGATGAGGCAAAAATATCTCCAAACGACCGTGGTTTTATATTTGCCGACGGCATTTACGAGGTGATAAAATATTACACCGGCAAACCATTTCGTTACCAGGAGCATCAGGACCGACTTGAAAGAAGTCTTCGCGAAATTGGAATTCATTTTAAGAACGTGGCAGAATTAAGAGCGGTTTTTGGAAAGCTTTTAGATGAAAACCAGCTGGCAAACTGCGATGCCGGAATTTATGTGCAAATAACACGCGGAACCTATAAACGCGTGCATCATTTTCCTGAAAATATTAATCCGACTGTTTATGCGTACACATTTGCATTGCCTTCTTTTAAGCAGAACCTCGAAAACGGGATAAAAGTAATTACCCATGAAGATATCCGCTGGCTGCGCTGCGATATCAAATCAGTGGCTTTGCTGCCCAATACTATGTTGTACAACCAGGCGGTGGAAAAAGGTGCCGGTGAATGTGTGCTTATTCGGAATGGATTTGTTACCGAAGCAACGCATTCAAGTTTTTTCGGAATTAAGAATGGTACAGTTTTTACACATCCTGCCTCTAATTTGATTTTGCCCGGAATTACGCAAAAAGTGGTGTCTGAAATATGTACTCAAAATAACATTCCTTTAAAAGAGGAAGCTGTTTCTGAAAAAGATTTGTACGAGCTGGATGAGCTGTTTATCTCAGGAACCGGCAGCGAAATAACACCGGTGGTGCAGGTAAATGAAACAATTTTTGGCAATAAAAAACCGGGCGAAATTACCCGGTTGATTCAATCTGAGTTTTTTAAGCTAACGAATTAGGCAATGTGCAGTCCGTCGAAATAGCCAGGCTGCATCCACGGCAATTGTTTGCTTTGGTAAAACGGATCGAGCGCAGCATGAAGTTCATTCATTTTTTCCTGGCTGAGCGTTTGAAAATTGCGAATGGTTTCTACATTTTTTTCGAGTACTTCTACACTGTCGGTGCCAATAACTGCAGCGGTAATTCCGTCCAGGCTAAGTGCATATCTCACCAAATCTTTCGGGTCGAGACCATTAACAGTTTCCCGGGGACGGATGACTTTCATTGCCAACACACCCATTCCTTTTTTTGCGGCAAATGGTAACGGCTGTTCTTCAAATTTTTCGCCCTGTTTTTGATGGTTTAACGCAATCAGCATCGTATCGAAATTGTACATTTCTGCTGTTTTTTT
>DATFJO010000518.1:0-3990 GCA_035269145.1 Tangfeifania sp.
CAGGGCTACAACAACCTGCGAAATATGGAAACTGAAAACATTGTGGCGCTTTGCGATGTGGACTGGGATTATGCTGAAAATACATTTAAACGCTGGCCCAAAGCAACAACCTACAAAGATTACCGGGTGATGCTTGAACAACAAAACGACATTGACGCGGTGATGATTGCCACACCGGATCATTCTCATGCATTGCCGGCTGTTTTGGCAATGCGTGGCGGGAAACATATTTTTCTGCAGGCTCCGCTAACCCACTCGGTATTTGAATCGAGAGTTTTAAATGATTTGTCGGAACGATACAGAGTAGCTACCCAAATGGGAAACCAGGGAAGCTCGGGCGAAGGAATCCGACGTATTTGTGAATGGATTTGGGCCGGCGCAATCGGGGAAATAACACACGTAGATGCCTGGGCAACCCACCCGAAATGGCCGCAACCACAGCAAAAACCGGAAAGAAGCAGACGCGTCCCCCGTGATTTGGATTGGGAACTTTTTGTCGGGCCGGCCTCCTGGCGCGATTACAATCCTGTTTATCATCCGTGGAACTGGCGCGCCTGGTGGGATTTTGGAACCGGCGCACTCGGAAATATGGGCACCCACATACTCGACCCTGTTTTCAAAGCCCTGAAACTGGAATATCCGAAAACGGTTGAAGCAAGCTCTTCTGTTTTCAACATTGATTCTCCCCCAAAAGCAGAGTTTGTACAATATGAATTCCCACGGCGGGACAACCTGCCAAAAGTGGCCATGCCCGAAATGACCGTGCGCTGGTACGATGGCGGAATGATGCCTCCGCGACCCGATGAATTGCTGCCCGGCGAACAAATGGGAGACAAAGACGGCGGATGTATTTTTCACGGAACCCGCGGAAAAATTATGTGCGGAGCTTATGCAAATAATCCGACCCTCCTGCCGGTTTCAGAAATGGAAAATTTTGAAGAACCGGAGAAAACCATCCGGCGAGTTTTTAATACAGGCGAAGGAGGCCACGAGCAGGACTGGATTCGTGCCTGCAAAGAACCGCAGGAAAGAAGGCTGGAAACATCTTCCAATTTCCGGTATGCCGGGCCGCTTACCGAAATGATTTTGGTGGGAGTGTTGGCAGTGCGTTTAAAAAGTTTGAACCGAAAACTGAAATGGGACGGGCCAAACATGCGTTTCACCAATATATCACCAAACGACATGTTAACTATTCTTACAGAAAAAGAATTTGAAGTGGAATACGGCAACCCAAAATTCAATGAACAATTTGCAACATTGCCGGCCTTCCAAACCGCTGAAGAATGGCTTCGGCATACCTACCGTCAGGGTTGGGAGCAGATTTAATGAAAATAACTAAAACATTATGGAGAACTTTTCCAATTCAGTTTTAATTCCTGATAACCTGCCTGAAGTTGAACCTGAAACATTTACAGGACTAAACAGAAAATACTTAATTGTCCTTTTTGTCCGGATTTTGATTGTGTTTCTTTTTCTGGCCGGTGGTTTTGCAGTTTTCATGATTTTGTCCGAACAAAATATTCCGCAATCAATTTTATTTTCAATTGCAGCAGCAATTCTTCTAATCATCATTTTCGTTTCGGTGGTTACCCGGCTGGGATTTCCGCGAAAAGGTTACCTGGTGCGCGAAAAAGATGTTTCTTTTCAACGCGGTTTAATCACCTACAAAGTAACTTCTGTACCGCTCAACCGCATTCAGCATGTTGAGGTGAGCCAGGGTGTTTTGGCAAAAATGCTCGGATTATCGTCGGTAAATATTTACACTGCCGGCGGCACTTCCAGCGATTTATCCATTCCCGGAATTACTGAAAACGAAGCCCAAAAACTGAAAGCTTTCTTATCCGGAAAAATCAGTGAGCATGAGTAGCATCGATTTATCCAAACCAACCCGCCAGTCTCCGCGCGGCCTGATTCTCATATTTCTGTTCAGTGCCCAAAAATTCATCCGGGCGTTCTGGCCAATCCTGCTTGTACTTGTTTTTCAGAATGAAATTTTCAGAAACAACCGCACGATTTTAATCGCCGTCCTGATTTTCCTGGTTTTACTTATCATCCACTCAATTCTTTTTTACCTCAACTTCTTTTTTTATTTGGAAGGTGACGAATTCATTCTAAAAAAAGGCTATCTGCGAAAACAAACCTTGTCCATACCATTCGACCGGATTCAAAGTGTGAATACAAAGCAAAACCTTATTCAGCAACTGTTAAATGTTGTGACACTTGAAATAGATACCGCAGGAACTGCTGCCAAAGAATTAAAAATTCACGCACTCGATTCATCCGTTTCCAATGAAATTCAGGAACAGCTTCAGGCAGTAAAAAAGTCAGATCAAACATCTCAAGAGCCACAAACACAACAACCAAAAACCGAAAAAGAAAAACTCTTGCTGCAACTCACTCCTGCCGACTTGCTGAAAATTGGCATCAGCCAGAACCATATTCGCGCCGGGTTGATTATTCTGGCTTTCGGACTTCAGATTTTCAATCAAATACAAGACGTTTTTGAAGAAAAAGCCGAGCAGTATTCCAGCGAGTTTATTGAGTTTATTTCGAATTCCAATTCGGCGCTTCTAACTTTTCTTGTGATATTTTTTCTCCTGGTTTCCATCTTGTTTTCACTTTTCCGCACGGTATTTAAATATTTCAATTTTAAATTGCTGAAAAAAGAAAAATCGTACCGGATTGAATCCGGCCTGTTCAATAAAAGAAATATGATTATACCGCACCAAAAGGTGCAGCAACTGAATTGGGAAACCGGGCCGCTGAAAAAGATATTCGGAATTTACCACCTCGTTTTCAAGCAGGCAGTAAGCGGGCAAAACCGGCAACAACAGCAACAACTGGTAGATGCGCCCGGCTGCCTGACCCAACATCTGGAAAAACTGAAAACCGATTTGTTTGGAGAAGACCGGCTTTCGGAAGTGCCGCGAATCTATTCAGACAATTTCTATTTCAGAAGATTGTGGCTGCTGTTTGGCTGGATTCCTGTTTTGCTAACCACTCCGTTTTTTTATTCCGAATGGATATTCTGGGGCGGTGCTGCAATCTGGCTTCTAAGTTCGGCAGGCTACAGTTACCTGATAATCAAAAAACGCTATTTCAGGATGAACAACCAGCAAATACGGATTTCGAAAGGTGCTATTTCACACAAATGGGAACAGATGAAACTGCACAAAATTCAGGCAGTGGAATTCAGGCAATCCATTTTCCAGAAAAGAAGATCGCTTGCCAGTCTCGATTTAATGAATGCTTCAGGTACAATTACAATTCCGTACATCGACGAAAAAGTGGCTAAAAAAATCTATAATTACCTTTTGTACCATACTGAAATTTCCAAAAAAAGCTGGATGTAATTCAACAATCCCCTTTTTGAAATAAATACCAACTTCAATTAAAAATCAATTTCGTGATTAACTGGAAATATTTCACATATTTTTATTCATGATTAAGAAATGAAATGCCTCAATTTTGTATTTTCGGGAAATCATCAGCTAAACCAATTTGTAAAATGAAGGTTAACTTCAGGTATTTACTTACCATTTCGCTCGTTACCGCTCTGGGCGGACTACTTTTCGGATTCGATATCTCTGTAATATCAGGCACCATTCCCTTTCTCCAGGATTTTTTTGAACTGAACGAAACCATGAAAGGCTGGGTAGTGAGCAGCGCACTCATCGGCTGCATTCTCGGTGCTAGTTACTCAGGCCGGTTAGGAGACAAATTTGGCCGTAAAAATATATTGCTGATTGTTAGTATACTGTTTGGCATTTCGGCCATTGGCAGCGGGTTGTCCAATTCCATTCCCACATTTATTTTTTACCGGGTGCTGGGTGGAATCGCAGTTGGAGGCGCATCGGTTTTGGCGCCAATGTATATTGCCGAAGTTTCACCTGCAACTTACAGGGGACGAATGGTTTCGATCAATCAGCTCACCATTGTAATTGGTATTTCGCTGGCCTACTATTCCAACTGGTTTTTGCTACAGGTTGG
>DATFJO010000519.1:0-5459 GCA_035269145.1 Tangfeifania sp.
ATCGGGAGCATTCTTTCGGAACTGGAAGTGGCAAGACTGAAACAGGAACAACTGGAAAGAGACTATCAAAATGCAATCCGGGCGGCTGATCAGCAGTTTGAAAATCAGCAATACCTGGAATCGAGAGGTTCTTATACAAAAGCTTCAGAAATTAAACCCGAAGAAAATTACCCAAAAGAACAAATTGCAGCTATCGACAATATTTTGGAGCAGCGCAAACTGGACGAACAGTACCGGACAATTATTCTGGCCGCTGATGGATTTTTCCGGACAAAATCTTATGATGAAGCACGCAGCAAATACGAAGAAGCGCTGGAAGTAAAGCCTGAAGAGGATTATCCGAAAAACCAGATAGCCAAAATTGATGATATTTTGCGGCAGGAACAGGAACGCATTCTTGCCGGGCAGCAGGCCGCTGCTGATTTGGAACGCCGCCGGCAGCAAATTGCTGATCAGCAGGAAGAAATGGCAGAACAGGATGTAATGAGTGAAGCCGGTTTAACAAGTTTGTACAATGACTACATTCAACGAGCTGACCAGTATTTCGACAGCGAAGCCTACAACGTGTCGCGGGCATGGTATTACCGCGCCTGGGATGTAAAACCGGAAGAAACCTATCCGCCCGAGCGGATTGAAGAAATTAACCGGATAGTGAGCAGCATGCTTTTAAGTCAGCGCGACCGCGATTATCAGCAGTTTATCAACCTGGCTGATTCCACTTTCCGTGAAAATCAACTGGCTGTGGCGCGTGGCTGGTACAACCGGGCATTGTCAGTAAAAAGTAATGAACCGTATCCAAGAAATCAGTTGCAGGAAATTCAAAAAAGGGTGGAAGAACGCATGGCCAGCCAATCCGGAGAATTATTTAATGAGCACGTGGAAAAAGGCGATGATGCCATTGAAAACGAAAACTACAATGTGGCGCGTTTCTGGTATAAAAAAGCGCTTGAACTGCGTCCCGACGACGAAGAAGTAAAAAATAAAATCAAAAATATACAGGAACAGATGAACTAACGATCGGTATTAAAACTGCTCAATTTGTTTGGCAATTTCTTTCTGAACGCATTTTAATAGCTCAATATCCAAATGTTCGGAATAAACCCGGATAATATCGAATGCTTTGCCATCGATAATCAGTCCGCCCTGTGCTTCGTCAAATATCCGGCACTTGCTGTTGTTGAAAACTGCCCGCATCAGTTGTTCAAACTGTTCAAATTTCAGGTATTTCGAAACCAGAATATACCCTTCGTCTTTCTCTTTTTCATCGAAAAAAATACCTTCTTCGGCCTTTTTTAATTCAAAACATTTATTGACGGTAACCATTGTTTCTGATTCAAGACTTTGTCGCCTGGAAAATTTCATGCCTTGTTTGGCATAACAATTTTGTAAATTTTCCAGATTTTCGTAGTCAGGAAAATTTTTTATCCGGATGGCCGGGCTGCAATCATTATTGAACTGCATTATCGCACTGGCGACATCAACTTCATTTTTTGTACAGAAATCGACATTCTGATTAAACCGCAAAGCTTCTTCCAGCGAATAATAACGTTCGGTAAACAGAAACAGAGAATTGGGTTTTGCTTTTCGCGGAATCCGCCCGTAATAGTTGGAGTAGGGCAGATTGGCTTCAGCAACAACAGTATGTGGGAGTATATTTTCTTTCAACTTTACCAGCGATTCTTTTTTGGTGATGGATCCACAGACTTTAATAATATCTTTTGAATTCATAGCAATTGATTTTTTTTGAACTGAAGTTTACAGATAATACCGTTTTATTTCTACGAAAGTTACGAGATTGGCACTGTTTTATAAATGTTTTACAAAATGATTTTAAAAACAGAAGAATAGCGTTTCTGATTTATGCATGTTGCCGGAATTATTTTAAAGTATAGCAAATTACCTGATATTTTTCAGCAGCTCAAGCGCCTTTGCATGAATAATCGGGGCGGTTTCAGGTCCGAGCGAATTTTCTTCGCCATACAATTCTTTTTCTGAATTGTAAAGCCACGGTTCATTGTCGTCCCATTCACTTTTCGGAATTATATATCCCAGTTCATCGTTTGCCATTCCGATTACAAATTTGAATTTTCCGGGCATTTCTGATCGCAACGGAGGAACTTCAATTGCATCTGTATTAAAATCCTGACCGGCCGGGCTTTCAATTCCGCCATTAACAATCTCCGGATAAATTTCTCCGGGAACTGTAAGAAACGATGCCGGCCCGATTGAAAATGCTGCCATTTCAGTTCGAACTTTCCACCAGCCTGTCATTCCACGGTCCAGAACTCCGGCAACAGCTCCCAGCCTGAATAATGTTTTTTTAAAAGGAACAGTGAAGGTTTTGGCACTTAATTGAATTTTTCCGCTTGAAATGTTGATTTCCGAATTGTTCATACTCTTTACTGCAATAGTGGCAAGCTGCAATCCCTGTGCTTCGGCTTTTTCGAAACTGGCTTCTTTTATCGATTTTCCGGTTGCCGGATGTTCAACCGGAAGATTTGGGTGAGTAGTGATTAACCCGCCAATTGCACCGTTAAAATAGACACAGGTTCCTCCGGTTTGCTTTTCAATTTCTTTTCTGAAATAATGAGGGAAATCGGAAGTGATAAACAGATTTTGGCTCCATAGCGTTTCCGGATGGTTGGCCCACGAAACCAATACTCCCATAGTATTTCCTGCTAAATTTTTTGCTTCAATAATATACATCCCCGGATCGTGAACTACCGGTTTTCGGGTGTCAGTAACTAAATGAAGTGCGTCCGAATCGTTTTTTGAAAAATGAAGGGTCACTGGTTCCAGTTTCGAAACTGCTTTTTCAACAGACTTTACGGTTTGATTAATGACCATTTCCAAGTATTTTTCATTTACACCGTTTTTCAACGGGCTTTCTCCCCAAATTCCCATTAAATCAGGTGCTTCATGAACATGGGTTGCGGCAATCATGCAGTAATCAATTCCGAGGTTCTCCGGGATTTTATTTCTGACTTCAATCACCTGGTCGTGAAAAAAGCCGATTGCATCCAGTGATACGAGAGCAATCCGCGATGTTCCGTCATCGAAAACAACGGTGCGCGCCCACAAAGAATCATGAATTCCGTTTGCAGGCCGCCGGTTGTGAAACCCTGCAATCCAGGTGGCATCAAACTTTCCGTTATTGTTCAGGTCGTTAAAAGTATCGCCTTTTTCTGGTTGGTAACGTGCATTGCCGTCAGCATCATTCCAGGTGTCAGTAATTTCCGGCGTTATTGAAACGGCTGCAAACCCGGTACTAATTTGCTTTTCCGTTTGTGTGTTAATTGTTTGGTCAATTTGATATCCCGGGTGACGATCGCGTGTTTGGTATTTAATCAGGATAAATCCCAAAACAAAAATGGTAATGATTACGATAAAACTGATTCGCAAAAATCTTTTCATAAAGCAAGGTTGTAATTAATGGAAGGATAAAGTTACCAATTCTTTCAAAATGATTAAAAAAACCGAAAGAGCATTCATTCTTATTTATAATGAATAAATGTTTATTTGTTTCTTTCAGTTTGAAAGTTTTTGCTATTATTAAAGCTTGAATTTACAATTTTTAAATCAATTAAATAATAAATTTAAATCGATGAAAAAGATATTATCACTGCTTTTATTTCTGACTGCAGTATTTTCTGTTTACAGCCAGACGAGTGAAGAAAAAGGGCTGGCCGCAATAACTGAGTCTGCTGTAAAAGGGCAACTTGAGTTTTTGGCTTCAGACTGGACCGAAGGCCGTGCAGTTGGAACAAAAGGCGCTTATATGGCTGCCGATTACATTGCTTCCATGTTTAAAGTTTACGGAATTGAGCCTTTTGGCGATATGGAAAGGGATATGCCTTCGAGAAGCGAACGCATGCAGGGAATGCGTCCACGGGTTTACAGGAGCTATTATCAGAATTTTGGGTTGCTCGATTATGCGCCGGGAGAAAAGCAACTATTTTCGTTAATTACTGAAAAAGAAAATTCTGAAACTTCCCTGGAGTTTAATTACGAAACCGATTTTTATGTTCGTTCCGGTACCGTTGGGCAATCGGCTAAAGCACCGCTGGTATTTTTAGGATACGGTTTTCAGGATGAAGAAAAGACCTATGACGATTTGAAAAAGATGGATTTGGAGGGAAAAATTGCCGTTGTTCTGGAAGGTTTTCCAGGGCATAGAGACACCACATCGGTTGGTTATGAAAAATTTGCTCCCACTGACCGGTATGAGCGTTATTACCTCGAACGTAATAAAACCAAACGCCTGGCTGAGGCGGGGGTGCTTGGAATTATCCATGTAACTCCCGAAACCGATATATCTGTGATGTGGGCAAAAAATCAGATTTACCCTGTAAAAGGTTCTTACTATGAAGCAGATGAACCATTGAGCTCCTATTACGATTCGAGGCTAACACTACCCGGCGATACTTTAAACGCCGATATTCCGGTTTTTATGGTAACACCGCGTGTTGCCAACGAAATTATTTCGGGCACCGACATCAATTTTACTGAATTTGAAAAAACGATTGCTGAAGAAATGAAACCTGCCTCGCAGGAATTGGAAGGCAAATCGGTTGCATTTCAGACTTCAGTAAATTCAAAAATGGTAAAAGCCCGGAATGTATTGGGGTACATCGAAGGCGAAAACAAAGATGAGTTTATTGTGGTGGGCGGACATTACGATCACCTGGGGAAATGGGAAGGCTGGATTTGGAACGGCGCCGACGACAACGCTTCGGGAACAGTTGGTGTAATGACGATTGGAAAGGCGTTTAAAGCGACCGGTGAGAAACCTGAAAAATCAATCATTTTTGCTGCCTGGACCGGAGAGGAAAAAGGATTGTGGGGATCACGTTATTTTGTGAAAGATGCCCTGGAAAAGGAGTTAAATATTGTACTCAACCTGAATTATGACATGATTGCCCGCGATACTGAGAAAGACACCTTGAAAAACCAGGCTTCCATGGTTTATACAAAAGCCAACACGGGAATCGAGGAGTTGACAAAAAAGAACCTGGAAACGTACGGTATTAACCTCGATGTGAATTACCGCGCATCCGGGAGACCTGGCGGCGGCAGTGATCATGCTCCCTTTGCGCTGGAAAATATTCCTGTTTTTTATTTTATGGCTGCCATGCACCCCGATTACCATTTGCCTTCGGATGAACTCAGCAAAATTAACTGGGAAAAAATGACAAATATTATTCGAATCGGATTTTTAAATACCTGGGAATTTGCTAACAGCGATGAATACCTTGAAGTTGAAGAAGTGGCTGAAGAGTAATCTTTTATCCGTCAAGCGGTTCAAAACCGCTCGACGGTTAGCAGTACAAAAATGAACAGAATGCTGGTTTTTTTATAATTTTGATCCTTCACGAAAAATGATTTGTTATGATTCAACAAGTTGAAATTTCGCTTCCCCGTCTTGGTCGCGGTTATCACCTGGTTACGTCAAATATTGA
>DATFJO010000520.1:0-4049 GCA_035269145.1 Tangfeifania sp.
AAAATAGGTTCTTATGTACGTGCTATATTATACGGGCCTGGTGAAACAGTTGCCGGCACCCAACCTTTCGGCGTCAAATGAATCCGGGAGTAACTCCGAAATGAATCTTTGTTACTCCCTTTCTCTGTCCTGTCATTTCTACTCCCAATGCAGTAGGTATTTTTGTTGCCCTGTTACATTTTTTCGTAATGCGAGTTAGCATTTTGCGTTTCCTGTTGGATGGTTGGTTTGTCCTGTAGGTAAAAATTGGCTTCCAGTTGAACTGGAAAGGTAAAAATGCCAACAGGAAGCCATTTTTGTTAACAGGAGTGGCTACACAGGCAACAGGACGACTTAAAACGCAACAGGGTTCTGTTATTCAGTGACTTTCGGCTCATCTTCGCTTTTATTGCGGTTGCGTTTCTGCCAGTATTCGCTGGTGTAACCCCGGTAACGGATTTCATTCGTTTATATTTATTACTTTCAATGGTAACTCATGTAACTCGCATGGAGTATAATCATTTTCCTTAGTGGCTATATTTATAATGCTCGTTTCATCTTTCCAGAACACATATTTACCGGCTTCCCTGATTTCGTCAACCAGTTCTTTCATGTGGGTGTAAGCTTTGTCTCTGATCATTTTTGATTCGTTTTGTTCAGCTTTATCGCCGTTGGCGGTAGCGAGCAGTTCAGCCATTTCATCTGAAAGGGTTGCAGCAGTGTCGAGTTTTGTGGTATCAATTCCGATATTAGTGAGGGTTTCCGGGTGGGCTTTTCCCAAAACAGAGAGCTCGTTGAGGTCCTGAAATCGACCTGCATTATCCTGACCCTGAAAACACCAAACATTTTCCAGGCAGGGAATTCAAGTCCATTGCCGTTCATAAAACAATTCACCCGTACCCCATACCATACCGCTGTTTTTATTCGCGAAATGTGGACAACCTGTTTATGGCAGGGCGTAACATCAGCGTTACCCATGTGGCGCTTGGAACTGTGCGTGTGATGCGCACCACCGGTATGATGGGCGAAGTGGTTGGCATGGCTGCTTCGGTAGCTGCAAAACATCAAACCAACCCGAGGGGCGTTTATCAGAACCATTTGGATGAATTAAAAGCGCTGATGGAAAAAGGGGCAGGCAAATACGATGTTGAAAATGTGCAGAATTATAATGAGGGCAGGACTTTGGGGCCGAAAAATGAGTAGATGCTGTTTGGTGAATAAATCTTCAAGGTTTTTTGATACCTTGAAGGTTTTAAAAACAACCTGATTATATATGATGATTTATAAAGCAAAATACTTTCTCTCGTTTCTAATTGCATTGGGAATTCTGATGTTTTTCGGTTTTTCAAGGACTTTCCAGGAACAACCGACAACCGGCTTCTGGGCCATGGAAGGCAAATTGGTTACTCATCATTTTATAGATCAAACCGATTCACTTTCCGGTCCGGAACTTTTTGAATTACAGGATGAAGATGGATTGCCCATCTGGTTTGGCCGACACATCTTGAAAGATGTTTGTATTTCCGGTAAATGCAAGATGATCCGATTGTGGCTCTTTTGGGATGGAGCAGGAAATTACCTGGGGTTGCAGATTCCAGAAGAGGAACCTCTCACAAAATCGGACCATGATAAATTTAAACCGAACGATTATGAAAAACTAGATGACATCCTTCGTGATACTGCATCCATTTTAAAGAAGCTCAAACAAGAAGATTTAGTAATCATCCCTGATTCAATTGATCCCTACAAGGCATACGAAGTTGACGGTTACACAGCCGCTACACAACCAGCCCTTGCCGAGGTGGTAGTTGAAGATGCGGTATACACCTGTCATACTTTGTGGCACACAGTTTATGGGCCGGTACAAACAGAAATACAACAGATATTGGAAAATCGTGTAAGTAAAGAATTTCTTGTTAAAATGTTTGAAAGTCAAAAACCGGAATATATTTCATGGGCCATCGAAAGTGTAGGAAAACATCCGGGATACCATGCCGGTTTTTATCCGGAAATCATGGAGTTCATCAGTTCGGAGAATTCTGCTTTGGCAAATCAAGCTCTGGGTTACTTCCGTTCCGAACTGCTGGCAGACCCCACAATCCAGCTCCAACTTGTTCAGATAATGGCAGATGCAGGCACTGATATGAGCATCAAGTATGAAATCCTCTGGAAATTCATTGGAACTGACCGGATTTATCAAAAAACGGTTTTAAATCTTTTGGAGTTATTTGCCGATCAGAAAATAGGAGTTGGCGCGTACAATTTAATTTTACGATTGGTTACTCCTAACCATATGAATGAAAATGAACAAATTGTAAAAATCTTAAAATACCTTTCTGGAGATGAAAATGGATATGTGCGAAATCTGACCAATAGAAAGCTGGATGAAAATAAATGAATGATTATCCGATAGAAAAACATAAAGATAAAATGAACTGAAAATTTGTAATTTATGATAACACTTATCCTATCTATCTTCATATTAATCATTGGGTATTTTGTTTATTCCAAATACATCGAGCGGGTGTTTGGTGCTGACGAAAACCGCCCAACTCCGGCAATTACCATGACCGATGGCGTGGACTATATTCCCATGCCGTGGTGGCGGGTCTTTCTCATTCAGTTTTTAAATATTGCCGGCCTGGGGCCTATTTTCGGTGCGGTGGCAGGCGCCATGTGGGGGCCAACAGCGTATCTCTGGATTATACTGGGTTCTGTATTTGGGGGTGCCGTTCACGATTACTTTTCCGGAATGCTTTCTATAAAACACAACGGGCTGAGCATTACCGAAATTATAGGCATTTACCTGGGAACAACAACCAAACAAATTATGCGGGCATTTACTGTTTTACTAATGGTAATTGTGGGAGCCGTTTTTATTTTGGGCCCGGCAAAAATTCTGGCCGGGTTAACGCCCGATTACGCTACAATGACCTTCTGGGTGTGGATTGTTTTTGGTTATTATATTCTTTCAACCCTTTTGCCTATTAACAAGGTAATTGGCCGTGTTTATCCCATATTTGGATTTGCTCTGATTTTTATGGCGGTGAGTTTAATTATCGCATTGTTTGCCCAGGGGTTTCAGATTCCTGAACTTTCAACTGATAATTTTATAAACTTTCACAACCAGGCGGATGATTTTCCCATTTTTCCTATGCTGTTTATTACCATTGCCTGCGGTGCTATTTCAGGGTTTCATGCCACACAGTCGCCCT
Organism: Tangfeifania sp.; assembly: GCA_035269145.1. Lineage (GTDB taxonomy): Bacteria > Bacteroidota > Bacteroidia > Bacteroidales > Prolixibacteraceae > Tangfeifania. The sequence continues at coordinate 3,195 of DATFJO010000520.1, forward strand.
TGATGGCCCGTTGCCTGAAAAACGAAAAACTGGGTCGTCGGGTGTTTTACGGCGCCATGATAACCGAAGCGGTGGTTGCCATGATTTGGGCGACCATCAGCATGAGTTTCTTTGGCGGCATTCGGCAATTGAATGAAATTATGGTGGAACATCAGGGAAATGCGGCCTGGGTGGTAAACGAAACGGCAAATGTGCTGTTGGGAAAATTTGGAGCTATTTTGGCCATTCTCGGCGTGGTGGCAGCGCCAATAACTTCGGGTGATACCGCATTCCGAAGCGCCCGGCTTATTGTGGCTGATTTCCTCCATCTGAAACAAGGGCCCCTGAAAAACCGGCTGTACATAAGTATTCCGTTGTTTGCTGTCGGATTTTTTCTCACGCAAATCAATTTCGATGTTATCTGGCGATACTTTGCATGGTCAAACCAAACGCTGGCAACTGTTGTACTTTGGACCATTACCGTTTACCTGGTGAAATACAAAAGGAACTTCTGGATTACCCTTATTCCTGCACTGTTCATGACAGCCGTAATTTCAACATATCTGTTCCTCGCTCCGGAGGGATTTCATCTTTCGAAAGAAATTTCCTATTTGGTGGGTGGAGTAATAACTTTGCTGTCGGGATTGTTATTTTTAATGTACTACAGGAAAACAATATCGACTGCTTCTGCAGATAAAAGAAATTAAATAGTTTTGTAAACCAGAAAATAAAAATAACATTTACACATATCAGAAATAAAAGTTAAACCTGTCAAGCTATATTAGGAAAGGACATTCAGCCAACAGGACGGCTTAAAATGCAACAGGATTCTGTTATTCAGTGACTTCTAATTTCAAAACCAACTCACATTCGTTA
>DATFJO010000521.1:0-8564 GCA_035269145.1 Tangfeifania sp.
CAAAAATACTAAATAGGCAAATTGAGAATTTAATATCAAAAAAATACATAAATGAAAGCGAAAACGCATTGAAATTAAATAAAAAGACAATTGTAGAATCATTAAAAACAAGAGTCCAATAACAAAAAAATGAACAGAATGCTGGTTTTTTTATAATTTTGATCCTTCACGAAAAATGATTTGTTATGATTCAGCAAGTTGAAATTACACTTCCCCGTCTTGGTCGCGGTTATCACCTGGTTACGTCAAATATTGAACGCGAATTGCCCGACCTTCCTGAAAAAGGTCTGTTGCATATTTTGGTTAAACATACATCTGCGGGAATTACACTAAATGAAAATGCCGACCCGACAGTGCGCGGCGATTTTGAATCATTCATCAATAAAATGATTCCTGAAAACGACCCGGTATATGAACATACGCTGGAAGGACCAGATGATATGCCTGCCCATCTGAAAGCTTCTGTAATCGGGGCCGAAATTACTGTTCCAATTACAAATTCGCGCCTGAACCTGGGAACCTGGCAGGGCATCTATTTTTGTGAATTCAGAAACGGAAAACGCAGCCGTAAACTGGTTTTAACGGTTTACAGTTAAAGGGTATTTATCATATCCAAATTACAGAACCTGTTAAAAAACAAATTTCAAAACCCCGAACCCTGAGATTTGATATTTTTTTGCACAATCAATAGCGCTATTTTTAGCCACCAAAATAAATCAAATATAAAATGCAAAGAAATTTATTTTTAGGGGTTGAAGCCATCGGGCAGGCAGCCATCGATGCCGGAATTTCCGGTGTTTATGCTTATCCGGGAACACCTTCTACCGAAATTACTGAATATATTCAGCAAAACAAAACAGCAAAAGAACGCAATATCCACCGCGAGTGGTCGGCCAACGAAAAAACAGCTCTGGAATCAGCGCTTGGAATGTCGTATGCCGGAAAGCGCACAATGGCCTGCATGAAACATGTGGGGCTGAACGTTGCCGCCGATGTGTTTATGAATGCCGCCATTACCGGCATTAACGGCGGACTTGTGGTTACCGTTGCCGATGATCCGTCGCAGCACTCATCTCAGAATGAACAGGACTCGAGGTTTTACGGCAAGTTTGCCATGATTCCGGTTTTTGAACCTTCCAGTCAGCAGGAAGCTTACGAGATGACGTATGAAGCATTTGAGTTTTCAGAAAAAACCGGGTTGCCGGTAATGATGCGAATTACAACGCGGCTGGCTCACTCCAGGGCGGGTGTTATTCAAAAAGAGGTAAAAGAGGAGAATAAACTGAAACTTCCCGAAAACCTGATGCAGTTTATGTTGCTGCCTGCTTACGGCAGAAAATATTACCAGGATTTGCTCGACAAGCAGGGCTGGCTGACACAGTTATCGGAAGAATCCAGCTTTAATACTTTTATGGAAGGCCCTGAAAAAAGCCTTGGAATTGTTTGTTGCGGAATCGCTTTTAATTACCTGATGGAGAACTATCCTGAAAATGATTGTCCATATCCGGTGGTGAAAATTACGCAGTATCCTGTTCCTGAAAAGATGCTGAGAAAGCTTGAAGACGAGTGCGAAGAATTGCTTGTGATTGAAGAAGGCTATCCACTTGTAGAAGAGTTGCTAACCGACTTTTTCGGAAAAGGAACAAAAGTTTCAGGAAGACTTGACGGTTCATTGCCCCGCCGTGGCGAACTGAATCCCGATCACGTGGCAAAAGCGCTCGGAAAAGAAATGGTTCCCACCTGGGAGAGCCCTGATACGTTGGTTGGGCGTCCGCCTTCGCTTTGTGCCGGCTGCGGACATCAGGATACTTACAAAGCCTTAAATGATGTGCTCGTTGATGCCGGCGAAGGCCGTGTGTTTTCTGATATTGGATGTTACACATTGGGAGCGCTGCCGCCTTATGCTACTATTAACACATGTGTGGATATGGGGGCTTCAATTACCATGGCAAAAGGAGCTGCCGATGCCGGGCTAAAACCTGTTTTTGCGGTAATTGGTGATTCCACTTTTACCCATTCGGGAATTACCGGTTTGCTCGATTGTGTGGTCGAAAAAACGAACATCAATATTATTATTGTTGATAATGAAACAGTTGCCATGACGGGAGGCCAGGATTCATCGGCCAAAGGTCGGATTGAGAAAATTTGCGAAGGAGTGGGTGTTGCCCCGGAGCACATCCGGTTGTTTGTGCCGCTGAAAAAAAATCATGAAGAAATCGTGAATATTATCAGGGAAGAAGTGGCGTATGACGGCGTTTCAGTAATTATTGGCCGCAGGGAATGTGTGCAGCGGGTAGCAAAAATGAAGAAACTTGAAAAAGCGAAAAAACAGAATTAGAATGAAAACAGATATTATACTCGCCGGAGTGGGCGGACAAGGAATTCTTTCGATTGCAGCTTCGCTTGGAGCTGCTGCCCTCAACGAAGATTATTACCTGAAACAGGCCGAAACACATGGCATGAGCCAGCGGGGCGGGGCAGTGGTTTCGCACCTGCGCATTTCGGATAAACCCATTTATTCCGACCTGATTCCACAGGGAAGCGCCGATATAATTTTGTCGGTTGAACCCATGGAATCGTTGCGTTACCTTTCTTACCTTTCAAAAACCGGTAGCCTGGTAACCAATACTTCTGAATTTAAAAATATTTCCAATTATCCTGAACTGAAAGAGACGTTTGAAAAGTTAGGAAAAGAGGTCAATATTGTACGCATCGACGCCGATAAAACAGCCCGCGAAATCGGGAATCCAAAAGCATCGAACATGGTAATGCTCGGGGCCGCTTCTCCTTTTATAGCCATTCATGAAGATGTAATAATCAAAGGAATTGAAACGATTTTTAAATCGAAAGGTGACAAAATCGTCAACTTAAATATTGAAGCATTTAAAGCCGGAAGGGATTTTGCGCAAAAGAGTCAAAATAACAAATAATATTTGCGCATGTGAGGTAAGAAATAAAGGGAATATTGAATTATCAGTATTCCCTTAACCCTTTTTCAATGTATTCAAATTGCCAGATTTTAAACAGGAAATCATCCGCCGGAATTTGCTCCGGTTCATTATTCATGAAAGCAGCAATTTCTGCTTTTTCTTCCTCTTCAAATTTACGCGGAATCATCACATTTTCTTTTTTAATGAAACAGGTTTTGTGGGGCAGTTTTAAAGCAGTTTCTCCACTACCCGGTGCAGGAGAATCCGAAATTACAAAGGTTTTATAACCAATGCTGTTTTCGGTTTGGTTTCGGATAAATCCTTTTTGTGTAATTTTTTCATCATCACCTGCCAGCGCATTTGCAAGTTGTTTTCGGAAACCTGCTTTTTGAAAGCGGTTTTTAAAAGCAAACGAACAATAATTTATGCCGATTTCAAGCTGATTTTCGCGGGCAAAATTCATTATTTCAAGCGCTGCTAATTCCGATTCCAAAACGATGGGTTGTTCGGCTGGAATGAAGGTGTAGTTTCGTTTCAGTAATTTTGGTGCATTGTGTTTGGTTAACCTGAGCTGGTGAAGGTTCAGGTTGGTCACGCCGGCTTCAATCAATTCGGGAAGCAGCTTTTTTATTCGTTCTTTTTCTTCCGGAACTGCCGGTATTTCAATGGTTATATTTGGAATGATATTGTGCGCAATTTTCACCTTATCTAATTTATACCCGGTTGCGCCAATGTCGAAACGGATTTCATCCAAACCGGCAGCCGCCAGTTTTTTAAATTTGTGGGTATCTGCCAGAATTCCATTGGTGTACATCCAGATGTATATATCCGGATCGCACATTTTGCGCACGGTTTTCAGGTAGTGCAGCGTGCGGTCGAAAAACAGCAGCGGCTCACCTCCGCTAAAACTCACGCCTTTAAATTTGAAAAAATTGATGTAACCGGCATAAGCTTCTGCCGTTTCAAAAGTCAGGCTTTGGGTGGCCGGCAGTTCATCGTTTTGCTGCGATGCCGGACAGTAAAAACAACTGGCATTGCATTTATTGGTGATGAAAAGACAGCTCCAACTGCCCAGTCCACAAAGCTTGCAGCCTTTCGACAACTGATTGTAATACGGTTTTGTTTCCTTAAAAAGACTGCTGGCAGCGCTAATTATTATCAGTTGATTGCGTTGTTCCAGAATTTCTTCGTCCCTGTATGGATTCAACCATTTAATATCAGGAAATTCACGAAATAGAGTTTTTGTTTGGTCGGTTAATTTGTTCAGGTAGGCATCAAATGCTTCCATTTTTTCTGAAATGTGATTAGTGTGAAAAATAATTTTGCTGCAAGGGGAAGGACGGAACCAAAATCAGAGTTCTGAAAAAATGTACAGAAATAGCAGCCGCTTTTCGTTGTTAACAAAAAGGGGAGTGATTTTTCCGGCTTGAATTTTCCAGTACATTTTCAGATTAATTTCGGTTTCAAAAATAGAAAAATAATTGATGTTTTGAATCACTCACAAAAATTGAAGGTTTCTTTTTTATCCTGTTGTTTGTGAGATTGTTAGCGTTAAAATAAAAATGCAGTGCTTTTCATTGTTGAAACACTGCATTTGTATTAAGTCCTGTTTTGTGAAAATTATTCTGCGCTTCCGCTTCCTATGTTTTTGCTTCTTTCAATTGATTGAAGCGCAAGGTAATTATCGCCAAATCTTTTAAGATTATCCATTTCATCATCATATTGGTCCAGGTGACGTTCTTCATCTTCAACCAGCGATTCAAACAGCTTTTTGGTTGCAGAGTCGGCATTTTCAGAACAAATGTTTGCCCACTTGTTGTAATCGGCAGCGCTCGATTCTTCCATTTTTACTGCAAGTTGAAGCATCTCTCTAACGTCGTGGATATTTTGAACACCCTCTGCCACTTTCATTTCCACTTCACCCTTTAAAAAAAGAATTCTTTCTGCAAGTCTTTCCACATGTATCATTTCTTCGATTGCCGTTTTTTTGAAAAGATTGGCCAGCAGGTCGTAACCCTGGTCGTCGCAATGAAAATGAAAATACATGTACTGGTGAACCGCTGCAAGTTCGTCGGCAACCGCAGCATTTAATAATTCTATACTTTTTTCTTTCATTATTTATGGATTTTTGATTTAGTCGTGAAATTAACAAAAATAAATCCCCTGCATTTTTACATTCGCAACTTTTTTCAGGAATTTAATCTTCGCCTAATCTTTTTGGAAATTACACCGAAATGAACTGGGCAATGTTCCGGTTGATTTCTATCCGGTTAAAAACCGATTGCATAATGCGGTTGTATAGTTCATCCTTTAAAACCAGGTCTTCAATTCCTTCATCGATGTTCGGGTTGTCGTTAATTTCAATTACATAAACCTGGTCGTCAATCATTTTTAAATCTACGCCATACAATCCGTCTCCAATGAGCGACGCTGCTTTCATCGCTGTTTTTACAATTATTTCCGGTACATTTTCAATGGGCACAGTTTCCGAATTGCCCCAGTTTTCCTGGCTTTTGTTGGCCCAGTCGTAGATTTGCCAGTGACCTTTTGCCATGTAATATTTGCAGGCAAACAATGGAGCCTGATCCAATATTCCAATTCTCCAGTCGTATTCCGATGGCATAAATTCCTGCGCAATCACCAAGTCAGATAACTTGAACAGCTTTTTTAGCGAAGCGTTCAACTCTTCGGTGTTATTCACTTTTTCCACGCCCAGCGAAAAAGCACTGTCGGGTTGTTTCAGCACCATCGGGAACGAAAGCGGAACCGTGGTTGAATACCGGTAATTCAGTTTCGAAAGAACAAGGGTGGGAGGTGTTTTGATTTTATTTTGTTTCAATCGTTCGTTCTGAAAAATTTTATTGGAGCAGCGCAAAATCGACCATGGGTCGTCAATTACAACCAAGCCTTCGGCGTAGGCGGTGCGCGAAAATTGGTAAGTATGATCATTTACGCTGGTTGTTTCGCGAATAAAAAGAGCATCGTATTCGGGTAACTGGCTAAAATCGTCTTTGGTAATAAAATCCACATAAAAACCTGCTTTTTCAGCCGCCTTTTTAAAATTCTGCAAAGCTCCGGCACACGATGGTGGATTTTTTTCTTCAGGATTGACAAGAATGGCCAGATCGTATTTGTAATTTTTAAACCGGGAGCGACTAAACCGTTTTTTCGAAAAATATTCACGGGCAAATTCCTTTACTTTTTCCAGGTGGTCGGGATTTACTTTTTTCAGGCTCAGGGGAACTACTTTCTGAATTATCCACTTGTCGGTTTTTATGAAATCAATCTGGAGCAGCGGCGCCTCAAAAAGATGATACAGTTTTTGGGCCAGCAACTTGTATTTTGGGTTTTCTGCCTGCCCGAAATAGATGAACAGGCTGATTTTATTCCCGTCGGACTGTTTCAGGCTTTTTTGAATGCTTTCGTCGATATAACCCGACAACGAACGGATTAACGACAAACTAGAAAAATCGCGGATAGTAGTAACATTTGGAATGACCCGGTGATCGCGGGCTGCTGCCAGCAACGAAACATAGTAGCCCATTTTCTGGTACTGGTAAGAGTTACTCAGGTTGAAAATGCGCACATTTTTTATTGATTGAAATTCGGGTTCAGTCATGTATTTTTTGGAAGAAATAACTTTGACGCCCTCAATGTTTAGGTTCCATTTCAGAGGATTCCGGACAATTACGATGTTGGAAATATTTTGTTTTTCGCTGTTTTCTTCCAGCGGTAAAACCATGCGCAAACCGTGTTCTCCTTTTTGGTAATAATCGGGCAATTCTTCGGTGATTTTAAAACCGGTTTTTTTATAGAAATCTGTCAGCCGGATATCCGATTTCAAAACTTCGAGTGAAATACGTTCAAATTTGCCGGCCCTGCCAATATTTACAACCTGTTCGAGCAGTTTGTTACCGATATCTTTTCCCTGGAAATGGGGTAAAACCGCAATGGAAAAAACCCGAAGCGTTTTTGGGTACAGAAATAAAATAGCTGCACCCGCATTTTTTATCACTCTATTTTCAGTGATTTCGGCAATAATTACTTTTTGAAACGGGCTTGAAAGACTGTATCTGAGCGCGCGGCGTGAACTTTGGCGACTTTTGGGGAAACACCTGGTTTCCAGTTCTTCCAGAAAACCGAGGTCGCCGGCCTCCGATTTCCGTATGTTTATTTTCATTTACCGTAATGAGAATGATTCGGAATAATTACTGGGTTGATTTTGAGTACGATGTTGAATGACATCGTTAAATGTAAATGTTTGCTATTCAAGTGCATAATTGCCAAAATATGTTATTTTTTGAATGATAATTTTTAGATCAAATGTAAATCATTTTGCGATTGAATATTCGTATTCCGTGAAAATTTTCAGTAAAAAAATATATTTACTGGAATCGTTTTAAATTGCTGCATGTGAATGGTTTATTTAAACGATGTCTATTCGAGGTCGTATTCCGACAGAAGCACTTTCCAGTCCATTCCTTCGGTGTTTTCCAACACCGATATGGAGATTTTTTGTTTCATGCTTTCGGGTAAGTTGCGGTTAATTCCAAAACCATAAAACTGAGGATTGTAGTTAACATTCAGTACCCTGAAACGTGTAATTGAATCATTTTTTACAACATCCTGCAAAATTGGGCGGTCGTAGGCAATGGCATCAATTTTATTTTTTTCCAGTGCCTGAATCATCGTTTCCACATCCGGGTAGGTTTTTTTGTTTGAGAAAAAGTTATCTTTTAGCCATTTATCAGTGCCTGAATTTTCAACTGTTCCAAGCGTTTCTTCCTTAAAATCCTGAATGGAGTTATTGGTTGAGCCAATGCGGTTAACGGTAAGAGAAGAGGCGATGCTGGCGGTAAAGCCTGAAATGATAATTACTGCGGTAAACATCCAGACAAGTGCGACGATACGCCCGCCAACCGTTCGTGGTGATTTGTCGCCGTAACCAACCGTTGTCATTGTTACAGCCGACCACCAGAATCCGGCCCATAAGCCTTTCAGGCCTTTTCCGAATTCTTCGTTGTTCGATTTCCGCTCAAAATACCATTCCAGGAAACCAAAAATCAGAATGATAAAAATGAGTGCCCCCAGCGCCCTGAAAAAGTTGAGCGAAAAAAATGAACCGATAAATTCGAGTGCTCTTTTTGTGGATGAAATTTCACTGGTTAGAATGGAGGAATGAGCAATGTAAAATGGAGCCGAAAAATCCATTACTTCATGCCTCTCACTGGTAATGGTAAGCGGCGAAGCGCTTATGTCGATGGTACCGGCGGCAATTCCGTTCAGCAGACTGTCGAGCGAAACCTCTTTTAAAATGTAGGGAATGCTATGTTCTGAAGCTACCTGTTCCCATAGCCAGAAAGAAGGGCCATGCAATTGATCGTTTTGCTGGGTAACAAATGGTGGTGTTACATTGTAGCCCACAACAAGTGTGTCTTTATGCTGGGCAAATACGGTAGAAGTGAAAAGAGTAAACAGTAGAATAAATAATTTACGATTCATTACGGTGTTTATGTATTATAAAAACAAATCAGTGTGAATTGTTTATTCACAGTTGAAATTCCTGATTTTTATAAGAATGTGAAAAATAAATTTTAACTGCAAATTGCAAATCTTTTTTTAATTTGAATTTTT
>DATFJO010000522.1:0-4630 GCA_035269145.1 Tangfeifania sp.
GGACCTGCTGAAAGACAAAACATTTGAGAACCTCAGCCAGATTCTGAAACTGGCCGATTTGGTAAAATTTGCCAAATACAAACCGCTGCCCGACGATGATAACATGGCGCTGATGAACTCCTACTTTTTTGTGAACGAAACCAAAAAAGAGGAAGAGAAAAAAGCGGAGGAGAAGAAAGATGAGAACAACGAAGGTGAAGAAGTTGAAATAAAATAAAAGAGGATGTTTGAAGGACTGACATTTAAGAATCCGGAATTTTTCTATGTGCTGCTGGTGATTGTACCGATGGCAGCCTGGTACATTTTCCGCCAGAAACGAAACACTGCCAGCATCCAGGTTTCATCTACCGCCTCGGTGTTTAAAGCACCCAAAAGCATGCGGCATTACCTGCGTCACCTGGTATTTTTGCTTCAGGTGCTTGCCATTGCTGCTTTTACAGTAGTGCTGGCACGTCCGCAATCTTCACGTAACTGGGAAAATGTAACCACTGAAGGAATCGATATTGTAATTGCACTCGATATTTCAAGCAGTATGCTTGCCCGCGATTTTCAACCCGACCGGCTGGAAGCAGCTAAAAATGTGGCCATGGAATTTATTTCGGGCCGCGAATACGACCGCATGGGACTTGTGGTTTTTGCCGGCGAAGCTTTTACACAATGTCCGCTAACCACCGACCGATCGGTGTTGCTCAATTTGTTTAAAGACATACAGAGCGGTATGATTGAGGACGGCACAGCCATAGGAAACGGACTGGCCACCGGAGTTGCACGGCTTAAAGAGAGTGAAGCCATCAGCCGTGTGGTTATCCTGCTCACCGACGGTGAAAACAACAGCGGCGAAATTGCGCCGGTTACCGCTGCCGAAATTGCCAAAACGTTTGGCATCCGCGTTTACACCGTGGGTGTAGGTTCGGAAGGAACAGCGCCCTACCCTGTTCAAACACCTTATGGAATTCAGTTGCGCGACATGGAGGTAAAAATTGACGAAGAAACACTTCAGGAAATTTCAACGATTACCGATGGCCGCTATTTCAGGGCTACCAGCAACACCAAACTCGAAGAAATTTACCAGGAAATAGATGCATTGGAAAAATCAAAAATTGAGGTGCGCGAATTCAGTAGGAAATCAGAAGAATTTTTACCGTTCGCACTGGCAGGAATTGCATTTCTGGTATTAAGTTTGATATTGAAAAACACAGTTTTCAGGAGTATCCCTTAAAGATGTAAAAGATGGAAATGTTCAGATTTGGAAATAGTGAATTTTTATGGGTACTGCTTATTATCCCGGTACTCGCCCTGATTTTTGCATGGTCGAGGATTGCCAGGAAACGTGCATTGAAACGATTTGGGCACGAGCAAACTATGCACGTGCTGATGCCGTTTGCATCAAAAAGCCGGCCGGTATTCAAATTTATTGTGCTGATGCTGGCGCTGGCATTTTTTATTGTGGGAGCTGCCCGACCGCAGTTTGGGTCAAAACTAAAAAAAGTACAGCGTGAAGGAGTGGAACTGATGATTGCACTCGATGTGTCGAACAGTATGATGGCCGAAGACATTCAGCCCAACCGGCTGGAACGTTCAAAGCGAGCCATCTCACGGCTCATCGACCGGCTGGAGGACGATAAAATCGGCTTGATAGTTTTTGCCGGCGAGGCTTACATACAGCTTCCCATTACAAGCGATTACAACTCGGCAAAACTGTTTCTGAATTCTGTAAACACGCAAATCGTGCCCACCCAGGGAACGGCAATTGGTTCAGCTATTAACATGGCGGCCCGATCGTTTTCACCCGAAGGCGAATCCAATAAAGCCATCATCGTAATTACAGATGGCGAAAACCACGAAGATGACGCGGTTTCGGCAGCAGAACAGGCAGCGGAAAACGGGATGGTGGTACACACTATTGGAATGGGATTGCCGGAAGGATCACCTATCCCTGTGCTGCGGAACGGGCAAAAAGATTATTTGAAAGACAACAGCGGCGAAGTGGTCATTACCAAACTGAATGAAACCATGCTTGAGAAAATCTCTTCGGCCGGAAACGGTATTTATGTGCGCGCAAACAATGCACAGGTCGGTCTCAATGCACTTTTCGATGAAATCAATAAACTGGAAAAAGAGGAGATGGAATCGTTGGTTTACTCGGAATATGACGACCAGTTTCAGTACTTTTTTGCCATCGGATTGTTTTTACTTCTGCTCGAATTTGTTATTCTTGAAAGAAAGAACAAGTATTTTAGAAAAGTAAATCTGTTTACAACAAAATAGAACAAAAATGAAACAAACAATTTTATTCATATCACTGATGTTATTTACCCTGACTGTTTTTAGCCAGAACGAGCGGAAATTTATCCGCCAGGGAAACGACATTTATGAAGAAGCGGTGAAAGATACCACCCGCATCGACACGTCAAAATTCAGCAAAGCCGAAACTGAATACCGGAAAGCGCTCAATAAAAAACCGGGGAATGAAAAATGGGAATTCAACCTGGCCGACGCGTTGTACAAGCAAATGCGGTTTGAAGAAGCCGAGCAAAAGTTTGCTGAACTGGACGATAAACTCGAAAGCCCCGAAGAAAAAGCACGGGCGCTGCACAACCTGGGAAACAGCCAACTGATGCAGGAAAAAATTGATGAAAGCATTGAGTCGTATAAAGAAGCGCTCAGAAAAAATCCGAATGATATTGAAACGAAATACAACCTTGCCTACGCACAAAACCTGAAAAAAAAGCAGGAACAACAGCAGCAGCAACAGCAACAAAATCAGGAGCAAAATAAAGATCAGAATAAGGATCAGGAGCAGAATCAAGACCAGCAAAACAAGGATCAGAACGAGGATAATAAAGATCAGCAGAACCAGGATCAACAACAGCAGCAACAAAATCAGGATCAGCAAAACAAGGATCAACAGCAGCAACAACAACAGCAGCAGCAGCCAAATAAAATTTCGAAACAGGATGCTGAACAACTTTTACAGGCGCTGCAAAACGACGAGCGGGATATCCAGGAGAAGGTAAAAAAAGCAAAAGCGGTGAAAGCCAAAAAAACAAATGTGGAAAAAGAGTGGTAGAAGCCCCATTTCACAGTTACGTTCTTTCAAGGTCAATAGCAAAAGATTAAATGCTGTCATTTCCCGCGAAGCCCACGAAGTGATGCCTACGGCAGATGCCTTTGGCAGAATCCGCCGGCTGGCGGATGAGAAATCTGTTTTAAAAATGAGATTTCTCCTCGCAAACTCGTCGAAATGACAATACGAAATTGAGGTAGCAGGATATATTTATGAATGTAGTGAATTTGATAATTAAATATTTTTCTTTGTGAGAATAACGATGATAAAAAAACTGATAACATATTTTTTGTTCTTTTTTATGGTGGCTGGTGTTTCAGCCGAACAGACAAAATTTGTGATGTCGGCACCAAATGCAGTGGAAACGGGTAAGCAATTCCGGCTGACTTTCACCTTGAATGAACAGGGAAGCAACCTGAAACTGCCGCCCAACCTTACGGATAATTTTGATGTGCTGATGGGCCCCAGCACCGGCCAGTCGACACGGATGCAGACGATTAACGGGCGCACAACAACAGAAGTGACTTTTTCCTACACCTACATTTTACGTGCAAAAGAAGAGGGAACTTTTGAAGTCAGGCCGGCTTCCATCGAAGTAAACGGTGATGTTTTTGAATCGAATTCATTAAAAATACAAGTCGTAAAAACACAGCAACGGCAGCAACAACAGCAGGCTGCGCCGCAAAGTGGAGATTCGGATTCGCCGCAGTCGGTTGATTTAGGCGGCGACAACCTGTTTGTGCGGGTTGATATGAACAAACGCAACGTTTACCGTGGCGAACAAATTATTGCAACTGTAAAACTGTATGTAAACCCCGAGATTCCGGTTTCTGGTTTTGATGAAGTAAATCTACCTACTTTTGAAGGTTTTTATACCCAGGACATTGAGATTCCTCAGCAAATAAACTTTACACGCGAGGTTTACAACGACCGGATTTACCAGGTAGGTGTATTGAAAAAGACGGTGCTTTTTCCGCAGCAAAACGGGAAAATTACGGTGGCACCTTTTAGCATGTCGCTGCTGGTTCAGCAACGGGTGCAGCCCCGCAGTTTCTTCGACGACTTTTTTAGTGGTGTGCGTACTGTCAGGGCCACGGTTACAAGCGACCCGGTTTCAGTAACTGTAAGAGACTTGCCAACAGAACCTGCCAACTTTTACGGCGGAGTTGGCAACTTCAGCATTTCGTCGAACCGCGATAGTGAGAATGTGACTACTAACGATGCAGTTACATTAAAAGTTACGATCAGCGGCTCTGGGAATATCCGGTTAATCCGGACTCCGGAACTCGAACTGCCTACCGACTTTGAAGTATACGACCCGCGAGCCACCGACAATGTGCAAACCAGCAACAGCGGAGTTTCGGGCACCAAAACCATCGAATACCTTTTCCAGCCCCGTTTTGAAGGCGATTATACCATTCCGTCGATTTCTTTTGCCTATTTCAATCCGAGCAGCGGAAGATACATAACCAAAACAACGCAGGAATACACACTGCATGTAGAAGAAGGAACCGGTGAGCAGTCGGCAACCATGGTGAATAACCTGCGCCGCGAAGAGGTGCA
>DATFJO010000523.1:0-2754 GCA_035269145.1 Tangfeifania sp.
AATCTTCGAGAGTTGAAGCCAGTGGTTTTTCCACCAAAACATGCGCTCCGGCGTTCGCTGCCTCAATTGTTGGCTCGAGATGAAACGGGTGCGGGGTGCAGACAATCGCCAAATCGATGGCTGCTTTTTTTACCATTTCGCCAATTTCAGTATAAGCAGATGTTTGATAATGGTCGGCAAACTTCTCCGCCGATTCCAGTGTCCGGCTCCAAACAGCTGCCAATTTTGCATTGGGTAAATTTTGAATGGCTTTGGCATGAAGGTGTGCTACTTTGCCACAGCCCAGAATGGCAATGTTGAATAAGTTTTTCATATCGGTTAAATGGTTTTTAATTTTTGGTTTAAACAATTTTCAGAATGGAGCAAACTACTCCTGTTTCAAAACAACGGTCAACCAAAAATAACCAAACCATGCAGATTTGAAAAGAAAAGGGGGATTGTTATTCTGGTAAAAAGTCAATCTTCCACCATTTGTTCCATGTCTTCGTCGGAATCGGGAACCACCATGTCATCCGATTCAGAACGTACTTTTTCGAAGTCAAGTTTTTTACGTGCCGATTTTACCACCATACCAATAACAAAACGGAAGGCAAATTTTTCGGCGAATTCCGGCAGGTACGGAATGTCAATTTTTTCGTTGGCTGCCTTTGAAAGCCTTCTTACCAGGCGTTTTGCCTCTTTATCGTCGATGCCGCGGTCGGTGCTGCGAATAAGGTCGTAAAATTCATTGGGCAGGTGATCGTACAAAAAGGTGTCGATTTTCAGGATAATTTTAATCAGGATTTTTTCTTCGCCGGTTTCATTTATCAGCGGTACATTGATTTTCCGGTTCAGGCGCTCCGCCAGATCTTTTATTTCATCCTGGGTCAATTTAGTGCGGTGTTTAGGTTCGGCATAGAATTCTTCCATTAAAATTTCGAATTCGTCTACGGATAATTCAGCAATTTTTCGTGTCATGATTTAAATTTTTTGGTGATACTTCAGAAAATATTTCGGCGCATCAGGCCTGGAACAACGATTCCAGCAGATTGCGCGTTGCTTCGTTGTAAATACCATTGATGGTTACATCTGGGCTGCGGGTTTGCAGCTCTTTTACCCCCGCCAGAGTTTTTGGTCCGAATGCCCCGTCGGATGTTCCCACATCGATGTTGAGCAGTTTCAGGTCGTCCTGCAGGTGAACGACAGCTTTGCCGCGGCTTCCGATTCGCAATTCCGGATCTGGAATAACAATTTTGTCGGTTTGTGCCAGCCGCTGGTAGGAGAGGACCGTGGTTGCACGGTAGGCCGACACCGAAACACGATTGCCCTGGTTGCCGCCCAGACAGTAAACACGCTTGAGATCGGCCGAAAGACCCAGGAAAAAGCCAACGTGCCCTTTCCACGACTGCGGACTTCCGCGCCAGAAAACTACCACATCTCCGGGCTCCGGGTTGTTCACTTTTGTGCCCACATTCAGCCACGACCGTGCGTTGGGTTTGCCCGTAAACTGCAGTCCGGCTTTCCAGGCCACCCAGTTTACAAAATTACTGCACCACGGAATTTCATCAGTTGTGATGCCTTTGATGCCGGTGTCTTTGGCATATTTTAAAACTTCGGGATTGTGTTCCTCGCCCCGGATTTCTTCAGTTCCGATTTCGTTGAACGCGATTTTTAAAAGTTCTTCCATTACCGTATTTTTTAGATATACAAGTTACTGAATTTGCCAGTGAAACACAAGGTAAAGGGAATAAAAAAATAGTAAAAGGTGTTTTTTGAGGCAGACAAAACATTAATGTCATATTGAATCCTGTTTTCTGAAATGTATAGAATATAGAAATGGAATAAAATATAATTATTTCATGTAAATATTTGAAGAGTATTATTTTTTTTGATTTGTAATGAATTAACTACCAATAAAATATTGGTTTGTCGATAATATGACGTAAATTGAGATATTAATATCTTAAATTACATTATAGGTCGGGGATTATAAACTAAAATTAAATGTCATGGGATTAATGGTAGTACCAATTAAAAAAGAAAAGCTGGATACATGGAAAAACTGGATTAAAAAACTCACCGGAGAAAAAAGCAGTGAGTTCAAGGATTTGAATAAACGGTACGAGCTGACCCGTCATAGTGTTTGGTTAACAGAGACAAAAGACGGACCGTTGGCAGTTGTATTGCACGAAGGACCTGGCGCGGATAGTTTTATGCCAAAACTTTCAGAATCAGATAATAGTTTTGATGTTTGGTTTAAAGAAAGTGTGGAAGATATTCATGGGATGAAAACGGATCAGCCAACACCGGGGCCCCTGCCTCAGAAGATGATTTAATACAAATCAAATTTTTCTATTCAATATGAGATTTAATGAAAATCTGACCGGGTTGATAATAGTTATCGGCCTGGTGGTTTCGCCATTTGCTGTATTTTCACAAATACAGGGCGAAGTTAGAGATACAAGTAATAATCCGCTTTCATATGCAAACGTGCTTTTGCTGCATGAAAAAGATTCTGCGGTTGTTTCAGGAATTATGGCAACAGAAGGAGGAACTTACAGTTTCACCAATTTTAAAGCGGGAACCTACATTATTGGGGTTAGTATGATGGGCTACAAACCAGCTTATTCTGATCCAATACTGGTTAGAACTTCGAATGATCATATTCACAATGATCCTGTTTTTGTGGAGCATTCTTCCCGCCAGATTGAAGATGTAAATGTAGTGGCTAAAAAACCCATCTACGAACTAAAGATTGATCGGATGGTGGTGAAT
>DATFJO010000524.1:0-9047 GCA_035269145.1 Tangfeifania sp.
GATGTTGGTTACTGGCTGGGGAAAGGCATCGTTTACCTCATACAAATATTTAATCCTGAACTGATAGTGCTTGGAGGCCGTGTGGCAGAAGCAAAGCAATTTATTACAGCTCCCATACAGCAGGCAATTAACACATTCAGCAACCGCGACATCAGCAACGATACAGAGATTAAATTTTCAGAACTCGGCCAGCTTGCCGGCCCGATAGGTGCAGCAGCTTATGCACTTGACAGAATGGCCGCAGAAAAGAAGTAAATCAGGCCTGTAATTATTGCTTGAAACTCAAATGGTAATTTCATTGTAAAATAAAAATATAATAAGCGCCAATTAATAAAAGCAGAATCCATGAAATTAAATTTTACAAAAGCAGAAGAGGCATTTTTCAACGAATCGAAGCTAAAAAATATTACAACCCGGCTGCCTTATATCACGGTCGACAGTTTTCCGAAGCTGGGATTGCTCTCAGCAATCAGCTTTCTCGAGTGGGCCTCTGAAAACCCTGATGGAGTGGTTTCTTTGCCGACTGGTAAAACAGCCCAGTATTTTCTGCAGTTTAGCCACCTGCTGCTCGAAAACTGGAACACTAAAAAAGGAAAAGACATCCTCGAAAAATATGGCCTGAAAAATGTAAACAAACCAGAGTTGAAAAACCTGCAGTTTGTGCAAATGGGCGAATTCTACCCCATAAATTCCGAACAACATAACAGCCTCTGCAATTTTGTGGAAAAAAATTACATCGAAGGATTTGGGCTCGATAAAGGAAAAGCACTGCTAATTGATTCAAATTCTATTGGTTTGGCTGAAAACAAAAGTTACTCGGAAGTTTTTCCCGATTTTGAAATTGATTTGTCGCTGCGCTACCGCGAGGCAAAATCCGATTTGGAACGCCTTCAGCAAGAATCGATTTTTAAAATTGACCAGTGGTGTACCAGCTACGAAAATAAAATCAGGGAAAAAGGTGGCATCGGGTTTTTCCTCAGCGGAATAGGCCCGGACGGCCACATTGCATTTAACACCCGCGGCACCCAGCATTTTTCTCCTACACGGCTTACAGAAACCAATTTTGAAACCCAGGCAGTTACTGCTACCGATCTGGGTGGAATCGAAGTTTCAAGAAAAAGGCTTGTGATTACCATTGGGCTCGGAACTCTCGGGGTCAATCCCGCTAACAAAGCAATAATTTATGCAGCCGGCGAAGCAATTGCCGGAACCATTAAAAATTCACTCGAAAACGAACCAAATGTACTCTACCCTGCAACCTCATTGCAAAAACTGAAAAACAGCCGGTTTTATCTCACTGACGGAGCTGCTGTAAAACTGCAAGATGCCATAGAAGATTATTATAACAGAGGCCCGTGGACACATCAGAAAACCGAGCGTGCCGTCATGGAATTGTGCGTTAAAATCAACAAATTCGGCGACAAACTGGAACTCGACGATTTGAAAGCCGACAAGTACTGCAGCCGCATTCCCGGGTTGAATGAAAATACCATTCAATCGGTAATCGATTCAATTACAGCAAAAATTGAAAAAGGCATGAAAAAAGATACGGACCAGATTTTCTACCACACCGGTCCTCATCACGACGATATCATGCTTGGAATTATGCCGCTTACCAACCGGCAGTCGCGCGATGCCAGCAACGAAATGCACTTTTCAGTATCAACTTCAGGATTTACAGCCGTTACCAACAATTTTCTTTACGATCTGCTCATCGACACCAAAGATCTGATAAACAAAGGAAAAATTGAAATGATAGATTATCCCGATTTTTTCAAGGACGGGTATAAATTTAAATGGGATAAAGACATTTATCATTACCTGGATAACATTGCAGCTCAAAATCCGGAGGAAAAACGGCGCGGCGTTTGCCACAGGCTGGTGCGTGCCCTGGTTTCCATTTGGAGAATAAAAGATAGAAATGAATTGCGCGAAGTCATTTACGAAGTACTTTCATCGCTGAGAAACAGTTATGCCGGAAGCAAAAACCCGCCAAAAATTCAGAAACTCAAAGGGATGATTCGTGAACTGGAGGAAGAACTGGTTTGGGCGCACTATGGAATTATGGTAAAAAATATACATCACCTGAGGCTTGGGTTCTACCACAACAACGTAATGGGCAGCCAGCCCGATATGGAAAAAGATGTACTTCCGATTCTCGAAGATTTCAGAAAATACAAACCAACCGTTGTGAGCCTGGCCATGGATCCTCAAGGCAGCGGCCCTGACACGCACTACAAAGTATTGCAGGCAATTGCCCGCGCAGTGGAAGAGTGGGATAAAGAAGAAGATTTAAGCAACCTGCGGATAGTTGGATACCGGAATGTGTGGTTCCGTTACAATCCGTGGGATGTTGAAGTGATTGTGCCTGTTTCGCTGAATGCACTGGCTACGCTCAACAAGTCGTTCGAAGAATGCTATGTTACACAGGTAAACGCTTCATTCCCAAGCTACCAGCACGATGGAAAATTCAGCGAACTTACTCAAAGGGTTTGGTTCGAACAGCACAAACAAATTCAATTCCTTCTCGGTAAAAACTTTTTCTACCAGAATGAGTCGCCACTTTTAAGAGCCACCCACGGAATGGTTTACATCAGGGAACTGAATGTGAAAGAGTTTTTGGAAGAAGCATCAAACCTCGGAAAATCAATGGAGGGAATTTTTTAAAATAAAATAAATCATGAGAATACTGATTCATAAAAACTACCAGCAGTTAAGTAAATGGACTGCCGTCTACATTGCCGGCAAAATCAATAAATTCAATCCAACTTCTGACAAACCTTTTGTTTTGGGACTTCCAACCGGATCTTCACCAGTTGGTGTTTACACCGAACTAATTAAGCTTGTAAAACGGGGAAATCTTTCGTTTAAAAACGTGGTTACTTTCAACATGGATGAGTATGTTGGAATTCCTGAAGATCATCCGCAAAGTTATCACTATTTCATGTATGAGAATTTATTCAACCACATCGATATTCCGCGCGAGAATATTAATATTTTAAACGGGAATGCATCCGACCTGAATAAAGAATGTGAAGCGTACGAGCATAAAATAAAAGATTTGGGCGGCATCCACCTGTTCCTGGGAGGAATTGGTCCTGACGGACACATTGCCTTTAATGAGCCGGGTTCTTCCCTGAGTTCAAAAACACGTATTAAAACGCTGACCTACGATACCATCCTGGCCAATTCCCGGTTTTTCAACAATGACATCAGCAAAGTACCGAAAACCGCACTCACGGTTGGAGTGGGCACAGTAATGCAGTCCGGGGAAGTGGTGATTATTGTAAATGGCTACAATAAAGCCCGGGCACTTCAAAAAGTGGTGGAAGAAGGCATTAACCACATGTGGACAGTGTCAGTTTTGCAAATGCATCCGAAAGGAATGATTGTATGCGACGACGATGCAACCATGGAACTTAAAGTTGGAACTGTAAAGTATTTCAAGGAAATTGAAAAAGAAGAGTTGTAAACAAAACTGCCCTTCCTTACGCGAAGGGCAGTTTTTAATACTACCGAATTGATTGGTGCAATTTGCACCTGCGAAAAATACATTTTCTTTTTACCTGCAACAAAATTATGCCTTTCAAAATGCATATATTTTAAAACATTAAAAATTATTTGAAAATGTATAAAATGAAGTGCGGCAAACGTTTAGTCTTTTTGCATGGGCTTCATTGGCTTAATAACAACCTCTTCTCCGCACAACGGGCAACTATAGGTTTCGCATCCTGTGCAAGCAAAACAGTTGCTGCAAACGCGATCGGCATCGAAATTTGAAAACCTGAAACCACAACCTGAACATATGTAAAACTTTTCTGTTTTGCCCACCATATTCAGAAAAAATATTTATACACCCTGAGCAGGGCAAAAATAATGACCAGCGTAAAAATGATTGCCGCACCAGAGGGAATATCCAGAAAGTAGGAAATAAACAAACCTGAAATGGTTCCGATAAATGCAAAAAGCGAAGCAAGAAGCAACATTTTCAGAAAATCTTTGGTAAACAAATTGGCCGCGGCCTGCGGAATGGTTAACAACGATAATATCAGGATAATACCCACCACCCGGATGTTGAGTACCACGGTGAGTGCAATAAGTGTAATGGTTAAATAGTTGAACAAAGTTACCGGAAGTCCGGCTGCCCGGGCAAATTCCTCATCAAAAGCTATGTACAGAATTTTCCGGAAGAAAAACACAAAAAACAGTATTATCAGCACATTCAGGGCAAACATCCAAAACAGTTCAGAGATGGTGACGGTGAGAATATTTCCAAAAAGATAACTCATTAAGTTGGGCGTGTAGCCAGGTGTCATAAAAACGAAAATGATTCCCAGTGCCATACCCAGCGACCACCAAATGGCAATGGATGAATCCTCGCGAACATGGGCCACTTTGGTAAAAAACTGAATACCCAGCGCCGACATCACGGCAAATAAAACTGCACCGAGCAGCGGATTAAACCCAAGCAAAAATGCCAGGCCAATCCCGCCAAAAGAGGCATGGGTGATACCTCCGCTAACAAAAACAATACGGCGGGAAACAATGTAACTGCCAACAATTCCACACGAAATACTGGCAAAAACCGCAGCCAAAAAAGCTTTCAGAAAAAAATCGTACGAAAAAAGTTCAATTAATGAGCTCATTTTTATTTATGGCTTTTTAAAATAGTGTGTGGAATATCTCCGTGCGAAATAATTTTTATCGGACAATTGTAGCCGTCAAGCTGGTTTTGGGTAATTATATTGTCGGGATGATAATGCAATTCGCCATTTAAACAGGCTATGGTTTTTACATAGCTCGATATTGTGCCTACATCATGCGAAACAAGCAAAATAGCCATCTCCTTATTCAACTCTTTCAGCTTCTCATAAAGTTCGCCTTCAAAACGATTGTCGACAAAAGTATCGGGTTCGTCGAGAATCAGAATTTTAGGATCACTGAGCAATGCGCGGCACAAAAACACCCGCTGCATTTGCCCGCCGGAAAGATCGCCAATGGCTTTGTTCCGGATTCCGGAAATCCCCATTTCGGTAAGTAATTGTTCCACCTTTTGCTTTATTTGAGAGGAAGTAACCTGTTTCGGATTTTTCATGATAGACCCCGAACGCACAACTTCGTAAACGGTAATCGGGAAATTGCGGTCGATGTGTTTTACCTGCGGCAGGTAGCCAATCGGTTTTTTGCGCCTGTTGATGTCTTCCCTGAAGATTATTTTTCCTTTCATCGGCTTCAACAATCCTAAAATGGCTTTCAAAAGCGTTGTTTTGCCTCCCCCGTTCGGACCGATGATTCCCAGAAAATCTTTCTCGTATATTTCGAGATTTACATCATGCAAAACAGGCTCTTTGTCGTAACCAACCGATAGGTTTTCTATTTTTATTAATGATTTCATTTAAAATTATCCACAAAAATATGGGTTATTTCCATCAGATTTTCAGCCCATTGCGGGTCGAGGGGTCTGATTTCAATTATCTCTCCGTCAATTTCTTCAGCAAAAACACGCGCATGATCACGGTCAAACTCAGTTTGAATGTAAATTACATTAATACCGTTTTCTTTTGCAAGGTCCACTACTTCACGTAAATGCTGCGGAGTAGGTTCTTTTCCGCCCGTTTCGAGGGAATGTTGTACTAACCCATATTCGCGCGCAAAATAAGACAAACTGGGATGAAACGTAATAAACTCACTTCCCCTGAACTCTTTCAGTTCATTTCTGATTTTGATATCGAGCTGATCGATTTCCTTTACAAACTCCATGTAATTGGCCTGGTATTTATCACTGTTTTCGGGCCTGAGTTCAGCAAGAACGTTCAAAATTCTTTTAGCCATTTGTTTCACCAGCGAAGGCGACATCCAGATATGAGGATCTACCCCGCCAACATGAACATGGTCGCCGTGTTGTTCTTCCTCGCCGTAAATTAAGTTGAGGCCTTCCGATAAATCGACCACCCTCATTTCTTTATTTGCCTGTTTTATTTTTTCTTGCCACGATTGTTCAAACCCTATGTATCCAATCCGGAACCACACTTCAGACCGGGCAATCTCCTTTAACTGGGAAGGCAATAATGTGTAGGCGGCAGGGCTGGCTCCCGGAGGTATTAAAACGTTGATTTTAAAATCGTCACCGCTAATTTTTTCCACAAAAGTTTTCTGTGGTAAAATACTCACTGTAATTACCGGCCTGCCGTCATCCTGGTTACCTGTTTTTTTTGAATTGCAGGCAAAAAGCAAGGCAGCAACCACAAAAAGCAAATTAATACGTTTCATTCTTTTCTTTTAAAAATTTCTGACCACTTAAACAATGAAGCACAAATTTAGTTTTTCACCTGAAATTCTTTCAGCAGGCAGGCAAAAATATCAAAGATTCATTTTTTTGACTTTAATTTTTTCTTTTGGCGGAACCGGATCATAACCTTCGGTGCCCCACGGATGACATTTCGAAATTCGTTTTGTTGCCAGCCATACACCCTTTATCGGTCCGTGAATTTTAATGGCCTGAACTGCATATTCAGAACAAGAAGGAACATGCCGGCAGGATGCAGGTGTTAAAGGCGAAATTGCATATTTATAAAAATACACAGGTAAAAGCAAAGTCCATCCCAAAATTTTCAGTACCATATTCCCAAAATGCTTCATTTTCTGTTATTTTGCGACAAAATTACAACTTATTGTTTTTATTCAGAATAAATAAGGTGAAAAGGGAAAAGCTTACAAAAAGAATTCCATAATATTTATAAATTTGCTGTTCCTGCGAATTATTAAAAATAATACCAACAAAAGACCTGATTTTAAAATTATTAATTAATAAAATAAAACAATATGAAAAAAGTTGCAATTGGTGTAGATGTTGGAGGAACCAACACAGCCATTGGGGTTGTAGATCCCGAAGGAAACGTGATGGTGAAAGATAACATCTCCACTCCTTCGCACGGCGATATCGACAGATACATTTCTGACCTGGCCGATGCAATTAAAGAACTGATTAAATCAGTAAAACTATTAAATAAAGACATTGAAATCCTGGGAATTGGAATTGGCGCACCAAATGGAAACTACTACAGCGGGACCATTGAATATGCACCAAATCTTTCATTTAAGGGAGTTGTTCATTTTGTGAAACTGCTTCGTACGCATTTTCCGGAGATGAGCGCTTTAGCACTAACCAACGATGCAAATGCAGCAGCTATTGGCGAAATGATTTACGGTGGTGCCAAAGACATGCAAAACTTCGTATTGTTCACACTTGGAACAGGCGTGGGCAGCGGCCTTGTTGTAAACGGTGATTTGGTGTACGGACACGACGGATTTGCCGGCGAATGCGGTCACACCACTCTGGTACCCGGCGGACGTATGTGCGGCTGCACCTCACTGGGGCATCTTGAGGCTTACTGTTCGGCACCCGGCATGAAACGCACAGCCTTTGAATTGCTGGCATACTACAATGCCACCGACAGTATTCTTGCCAATAAATCGTACAATGAACTCGATTCAAAAATGATTTATGAAGCCGCAAAAGAAGGCGACGCAATCGCCCTGGAAGTATTCGAGAAAACCGGAGAATGGCTGGGACAAGGACTGGCAGATACAGTTCACCACCTGAGCCCGCAGGCAGTTTTTCTTTTTGGAGGACCCACTGCAGCCGGCGATTATATTTTTGAGCCAACAAAAAAACACATGGAGAAACATCTTCTCCCGATTTTTAAAGACAAAATTAAAATCCTGCCTTCGGAACTTAAACCTGGCGATGCTGCCATTGTGGGCGCAAGTGCACTGGTTTGGAAAGAACTGGAAAAATAATATTTCAAAAACTACAGAAGAAACGGGGTTCAACAGAATCCCGTTTTTTTTGTTTCAATTTTTGGGAAACACCTCATTTCAATCTGATTATTAATATTTTTACAAAATGATGAAACAAGCTATTCCGTGGTTATTATTGCTATTTCTTTCCCCGCTATATCTTTTGGCGCAGAAATCTGTCATTAATATCACCGACAAAATTGCGCATCAGGAAAGCAATTATTTCAAGCTGAAATCGGGTTTTACTGAACCGGCAAGCTATTCAGATTACGATCTCATTTACCAACGGATGGAGTGGGAAATCAATCCTGAAATTTACTACATAAAAGGAACCGTAACTTCTCATTTCATCAGTAAATCAGATTCACTGTCCGACATAGAGTTTGATTTGCACGCAGGATTAATTGTAGACTCAATTATTCAGAATGACCAACAACTAATTTATCTAAGAGAAGGAAATAAAATATCCATTGGCCTAAATGACACACTTTCAGAAAATGAAACCGATTCGCTGAAAATTTTTTACGGGGGCGAGCCAGGCGACTCAGGATTTGGTTCATTTGTTAGGAATTCACACAACGGTGTGCCAATTATCTGGACACTTTCTGAACCTTACGGAGCGCTCGACTGGTGGCCCTGCAAGCAATCACTTTCTGATAAAATAGATTCCATTGATATTATTGTAACCAGCCCCGAGCAATACCGCACGGCAAGCAACGGCCTACTTGTTTCTGAAACAGTAAACAACGGACTGCGAAAAATGCACTGGCAACACCGCCACCCCATTGCCACTTATCTTGTAGCCATTGCTGTAACCAATTATATCAGTTATTCTGATTTTGTTGATTTGGAAGACGGACGACAAATAGAAATCCAAAATTTTGTGTACCCCGAAAATGAATCGTATGCACGCGAAAACACTCCGAAAACTATCGAAATCATGGAGCTTTTCAATAACCTAATTGGTGAATATCCGTTTGCCGATGAAAAATACGGGCATGCGCAATTTGGCTGGGGCGGTGGCATGGAGCACCAAACCATGAGTTTTATGCACAATTTTGGTTTTGATCTGGTGGCACATGAGCTGGCCCACCAGTGGTTTGGCAATTACATCACGCTTGGCAGTTGGCAGGACATTTGGCTAAACGAAGGCTTTGCCACCTACTTAACGGGGCTGGCTTACGAAAACCTGCTGCAGGAATACTGGTGGAAACGCTGGAAAAAACTGAACGTTGAACGCATTGTCA
>DATFJO010000525.1:0-3041 GCA_035269145.1 Tangfeifania sp.
AAGGTACTGCCTGAAGACTCTTTGTCGCGCCCATCAATTTGGTCGGTTCCGCGTATTTCGTTTCTGAGCTGGATAATAGCGGTCCAGTTATCTTTCAGCCACCTTGCTTTCAGGTGTCTCGACAGGTAAAGCGAAGTGTAAACCGAAGTTCCCAGTTTGTACTTTTCTTTATTGGGAGCATTCAGTTCTACCCGGTTCGTCAGAAAATAACGCATGCTGGTTTCGGAATTTTCTTTTACAAACGACGAAGTAAAAACAGCACCAAGCGCCCCGATGGTTGGCTGCACCTCTGCCGGAAGTTTAACATTGTTGTTCCACTGAAGCGAGCGCGACGCCGGAATTTTTGCACCTGCTGCACCGGTAATATAAATTCGTTTAAAAGGATTGGAATAGAGGCTGTGTTTCAGCGATAAAATGAAATTTGACAAACCATGTCCCGAAAGCCGGTAGTCATTTTCAAGATTATAAATCTGGGTTTTGTTGAAAAAATAGCCTGTTTCAAGTTCAATCGTAGTTTTCCATGACAATCCGTAGCCAACCGAGGCTGAAAGGTAATTGTAGTATGCCTTTTTAATTAAATCGAAATCGGAAACCGAATTCCCTTCGTAATATTGTTTGCCCTGGCCGTATTTGTAAAACGAAATGATGCGCAGTGAGTTTTTTTCGAGTACCAGTAAATTATTGGTTCCGCCAACAGGATTCACCGACGAAAGACACTGGGCTTTCAGTAAAAAAGAACTTATGACGAGGAGACTTGAAAGAAGGATTTTTTTGTTATTCATAAACAACAATGTCAATTGTTTTGGATACTGATTGATTGCCCCCGCTTTTTATCTCGCAGGTAATTTGATTGGTTCCTGCCTGGCAGGGAGAAGCTGCATACACAATTTCGGAACCCGAGCCCAGAATGTCGCCAATTGTTGCCGACCAGTAATAGGTAAGGTTGCTCCCGGTAGCGTCAGCGGTTACTGTTGTTATTTCTCCCGGGGCAATGGTATCTTTTTCTGAAACCAGCGAATGGAAGACCAATTCTGTTTCTGATAAATCTTCCTTTTCTTTGCTGCAATTCACTAAGAAAATAGCCATCAAAATTATAATTGGCAACAATAAGTTTCTGCAATTCATATATTTAGTCCTCATTTTTAATGCATCTTACTGAAAAACTGTAACTTTTTGAGAAAGTATTCCACCTTCCCACGGCTGATGAACCCGTTTGAAGGCAACGCCGCCAGGCCGATGAACTGCCGTACTCTGTCGATGTCCACATATATTCCATAGTTCCCATAGTGCTGAAAATTCCACCAGGTGAACGTTTGCCTGACATTTGGGCTTCGTAACCTGAATCTCCGCCGGCTTTCAGCAAAGTGCCTGCCGGAGAGCCCCTCCAGGTGTTTGTCATGTCGGCTTCGGCCTGAGTCATTCCAAGGTGCATTTCAAGTTGCTTAAATTCCTTGTCGGTGGGAATGTGCCAGCCACACGGGCAAATTCCCTGGGCTCCTTCCTGTGTCGAACCATTCATGGCCGCATCCCATGTGTATAAGCGGCCATATTTCACCGCCAAAGCTGTATCGTTATTATACGCGTATCCCTCAATGGGGGAACCGGCGGGTGCGTGTGTAACCCGTAAGTTTTCGCCCATCCATTGTTGATCCCCGATTTTGTGAATGGTGTAGGTATTTCCATCAATATCAATTAACATTTCTGTTAACTTAACACTGTCAGTAAGAATTTGTCCAAAACTGTCGGTAACAGTGAATACATAAGTTCCGGCTGCCAGTCCTTCAAGGTTTTTGGTTGTTGCGCCGGTATTCCACAAAAATGTATAGGGCGGATATCCACCTTCAATTTCAACATCAATAATTCCGTCTGCTGCCCCGGTTTCAGTAGGGTTGGAAAAACTAAAAACAACCACAAGGCTGTCGGGTGCCGGCTGTGTGACCTCAAATGTGTCGGTGGCTGTTTGATTCCGGGAATCATAAACATTCACAAAATAATTGCCTGCAGCAACATTTAAAAGATCTTCGGTAGTATCATTATTCGACCATAAAAACGAAAACGGCGACACTCCTCCTGTTACTTCAAGATCGATGGTGCCGTCTTGTGCGCCAAATTCACTGACATGCCGAACCGAACCAGAAATATTGATGGAAGGATAGTTTTGCTCCTTCTCACAGCTAATCAGAAGTAAAAAGAATAAATAAACGGATAGTTTTCTAAAATTTTCCATGTCGAGCTTAAAGTTCCTGTATTCAAATTACATGTTGAGCCAGATTTGCATTTTTATGACTTAGAAAAAAATAAAATTAAAAAAATGGATTTAGAAAAGAAATGATTTTTAGGCATTTTTGTGAATTTTATAGAAACTATGTTCGGTTTAATCATATATGCGTGAATGGATTTAACCCATAAACAGATGGATACAATTTTTGAGAAGTGAGTGTGGGAAAAATGAATGCAATTAAATTTTTACAAAAAATTTTTTCTTTTACGAAAAGCTGTTATT
Organism: Tangfeifania sp.; assembly: GCA_035269145.1. Taxonomy (GTDB): domain Bacteria; phylum Bacteroidota; class Bacteroidia; order Bacteroidales; family Prolixibacteraceae; genus Tangfeifania. The sequence continues at coordinate 2,504 of DATFJO010000525.1, forward strand.
TTTGCAACGCTTTACGAAAAACATGTGGTTTTCTGAAGTATTGAAATAATTAAGAAATTCCCTAGTAGCTCAGTTGGTTAGAGCGGCGGACTGTTAATCCGTAGGTCGTAGGTTCAAGTCCTACCTGGGGAGCCGGTTAGATAACCAAAATCAACGAAAATGCTTGAAATCAATGAATTTCAGGCATTTTTTGTTTTAGGCCATCCCTGAAATTCACGGTATTTCCTTATATCAAGGTGAGTAATTCGGGAGTATTTTTGAAAATATCAAAATTACTCACCAGAGGTTTCTTAAAACGCTGACAATTTGCATCTTATTGCATCATTTTGCACTTCATTAAACCGCCAAGTTTTGGTAATTTATTAATAATTAAAGTTCAAAATTATGAAGTACGATTTAAATGTTTTGTTTGTTTTAAGGAAGGCACAATCTGACAAAAAAGGATTTGCTCCTATTTATTTGAGAATTTCTGTTAATGGAGAACGCGCTGAATTGTCTGCAAACAGGAAAATAGCTCCGAAAAAGTGGGATTCCAGAA
>DATFJO010000526.1:0-7430 GCA_035269145.1 Tangfeifania sp.
TTATTTTGACGGGACAGAAGATGAATTCAGCTTCAGCGATGTGTATGCACCGCTCGATTTTGGCGCTGCACGGTTTTGCGAATTGCGTGTCTGGAGCATGTTCAGCCATGTATCTGACGAAATGGATGAATACTGGGATTATGCCACAGGTGAAGATTTGGAGGCCGAACGGATGCCGCTTTTCATTAAACCCAATCGCAAACTCACCCCGCAGGATTTGATGAGCTTTAAACGCAACTACCTGCAGGGTACAGAACTTGACATGTCGAAAGATGCCGGTGCCGGGCCTTTTGGATTACCCTACCGCTGGCGCGGCCTTACCTGGGAATACAACGGACAGCAATATTTTAACGAACGGGTAACCGCTACCCAGCAAACCGGCTTTTCCTTTATCGCTCAAATGCGGAGCTGGCTGCCCGACCCTATTGGCGGCATCAACTGGTTTGGTGTGGATGATGCCGGAACAACCGTTTACGTTCCGTTTTACTGCGGAATTAACCGCGTGCCCGAAACCTGGGCCGAAGGTTACGGAGACATTTTGGATTACAAAGATGACGCAGCTTTTTGGGTATTCAATCGCGTTGCCCATTTTGCCTACCTGTTTTACAATCGGGTAATGCCTGACATCAGTGAAGTACAAAACGAACTGGAAAATAAATTCTATGAATATACACCCGGAGTAGACGCGGCTGCGCTTACATTCTGGGAAAATGACCCGAAACTGGCCCGCGAATTCCTGACTGATTATTCGGTTAATATGGCCAATTATACATTAAAACGCTGGAAAGATCTGGGTGAATTTCTTTTGGTAAAATACCTTGATGGCAATCGTAAACAAGTTGAAAGCGGCCGCTTTCTGCGCAACGAATGGGGATATCCGCAGCCACCTTCGTTTCCGGGTTATTCTGATGAATGGAAAGAAAATGTGATAAAAGATACCGGCGATCGGTTTAAATATCCTGAAAAAGAATAACCTGAAATTTTGATGCAGGTGGAACGGATTCCCGCGAAATGACCACTATGTGACGACCCGCTCATTCCGGGTGGAGCGGTTTCCAAACCGCTCATTTTTTTAATCAGTGAAATGGAATTCTTTTATTCCGAATGGAGCGATCTGCTAGATATCCGGGGTCGATCCACTCATTTTTAATCAGCGGTTCGGAGACCGCTGCACCCGCTACTCCAGTTTCCCGGCCAATCTTCCCGGTTTTTTACCAAACCTGCTGCAACCGGATTATTTAAAGTGTATTCAATGGCATAATACAAATGCTTTTCATCGCGAATGGTAGTATCGAAACTCTCGGTTTGCCAAACTGCTCCTATTCTGTTTTCCTCTTTATTAATCTGATTGGCAGAAAACCGCTTTACCGAATTCATAATATCCTGCAAGTAGACCGGTTTATTTTTATCATCTTTCTCAAACAGACGAAACACCCAGTGAACATGATTTGGCATTATACAAAAAGCATAGTTTTCCAGTTTTTTGCCATTCCAGAATAACAGGGTCTCTTTTACTGGTTGCAAATTATCAGGTTTTGAAAGGTCAATTTTTGGGTTTCTTTCGCTATCCAGCAAATCGTCATAAGCTTTTATGTATTTTTTTCGAAGTGAATAATATTGCTTTTTCAGCTTTCCCAATTCGGGTGGCGTGCCTGCGGGTGGAGCGGTCTCCGAACCACTCATTCCGGGTGGCGTGGATTCCGATCCGCGCATTTCTTTAATCAGCGGTTTGGAAACCGCTGCACCCGTAACTCCCGCTGCACCATAACTTTTAATCTGCAATCGCAACTTCTCCAGTTCATCGCTGTATCTTTTCAATGCTTTTTTTGGGACAGCATCTTTCAAACTCCAGGTGACAAAAAAAGCCTGCCCGGGTTGTTGAAAATGAGGCAACAAATGCCGGTAAAATTCTTTCTTCATGGATTGCTTTTAAATACAAATTAATAATTTCGGAAGAAAAATAAAGAGACAACGTGATTTTTTACGGGTGGCGAGGTTTCCGTACCGTTCATTTTAGGTGGAGCGATCTCCGAATCGCTCATTTTCTTAATCAGCGGATCGGAATCCGCTGCACCCGTGAAACCCGATACTCAGCTTCTTTCGCCGGCCATTTGCGGAAGCCTGCGCCATTCGCGAACCAATAAAAATGTTACAACAAGCGCCGACATGGTATCGGCTACCGGATAGGAAAGCCAAATTCCTTCTATTCCATAATATTCAGGCAGAATAAACAACAACGGAATGAGCATAATCACCTGCCTGAAAAGCGTGGCAAAAATGGAGAGCCTGGCTTTACCGATGGCCTGAAAAAAGTGTGATGCCACCACCTGGAATCCAACCAGTGGAAAGGCAAGAATAACCAACCGGAGGCCTTTTACAGAAATATCGTAAAGTTGCTGGCTGTCGTTGTTAAAAAGCCGGACAATAACACCCGGAATTGATTCAATAAAGGTAAATGAGGCAACAGCAATTATTGATGCTGCAACTAATGAAATTCGCAAAGCGTCTTTCACCCGGGGAACCGATTTAGCGCCGTAATTAAAGCCAATTATCGGCTGTGAAGCCATATTTATCGCAACAATAGCCATAATAACCAGAGTGATGACAGAGTTAATGATTCCCATTGCACCCACTGCCAAATCACCGCCAAACTCAATCAGTTTTTTATTCAGTAATCCTTGTACAAAACTGTTGGCAATCTGCATGGAAAAGGGCGCCATACCAATGGCAACAATTTCCAAAAGTATGTCCCATTTTATTTTAATATTATGGTTTTTGAGTTTGACCACCGAACGGTTCCCCCGAAAATGGATTAACACCCAAACCATCAAAACAAACATGGAGATGACCGTGGCATAAGCCGCACCTTTCACACCCATATCCAGCCAGAAAATAAAAATGGGGTCGAGAATAATATTTGTTCCCGCACTTATAATCATCGACATCATTGCAATACGGGCATTTCCTTCGGAGCGAATGACGTTGTTCAGCGAAAACCCAATCACCATAAAGGGTGTTCCGGCAAGAATAATATTCAGGTAATCATTTGCGTACTGAAATGTTTCCTCTGTAGACCCGAACGAACGTAAAATAGGTTCTTTTAAAAGATAGGTGGCAATCATTATTATTACCGAAACCACCAGCATGAGCAAAAAACCAGTGCCCAGCGTTTCTTCTGCCCGGCCCATTTGTTTTCGCCCCATGTTTATCGAAACGTAAACGCCGGTACCAATCCCAATGAGCATTCCAAAACCCATCATAATCAGCATCACCGGGAAAATAACAGAAATCCCGGAGAGGGCTTCTGCTCCCACACCCTGACCGATGAAAATTCGATCGACAATGTTATAAAGCGCATTCACAAAAACACCGACAAATGCCGGTACAAAGTACTTCAGCATCAGCCGGCCTACATTGGCGCTTTCTAATTCATCGATGTTTTTCATGCCGGTCAAAGGTAAATATTTAAGGAAACATTTGGTGCTGAACGATGTTTTAACTTCCCCGGGAAAAATGATTAATTTTGCACCACGATAAAAAGTTGATGTATGACAAATAAAAAACTGGATAAACAACTCGAGAGCGAATTATTTTCAGCACAATCCCAAAATGTGGTTTCAGCATTAAACACTTTAAAAGAAAAAGGAAATATCCATTACCTGCCCATTTTGTTTGATCTGCTTAAATCCAAACCGGATAAAAAAGTGGAAGAAGAAATTATTAAAATACTGGGAAACCTGAAAGTACAGGAGGCTGCTCCGGTGCTGGCCGAAACTTTACAGAACCCAAAATACAAATCTATTCGAAAACCGCTGGCAACCGCCTGCTGGCAAAACGGGCTCGATTTTAAGGAAGAACTGCCTGTTTTTGTTGATTTAGTTATTGAGGAAGAATTTGAAACAGGTTTCGAAGCTTTTACTGTGATTGAAAGTATGGAAAAATACCCGGAGGGAAAAGTTATCGAAAATGTAACCGACCGTATTCATGAATCACTAAGAGATGCCGATGAACAAAAAAAGTACTTCCTGCACGAAATCCTGCACATGATTCGTTAATCAGTTATTCAGCAAAAATGATTTGAAAGCAGCAATAAAAATAGGTTTCCACCTCATGCTTCTTTTTTGTGCAAATTTTTTATTTGCACAGGATGGAAAAAACATGCTTCCTCTATTCAACAAACTGCTGATAAACCCTTCATTTGCAGGATGGGACAAAAGCACAACTGTACAAACCGGTGATTATTTCATGTCTGAGTCAAAAGAAGATTTAAACCATGTTTTTTACCTGACATACGATACTTATTCAGAAAAACTGAAAGGCGGAGTTGGCTATTATTTTTACCAGGAATTAATCGGAAGCAGGAATATAAATGAAACCGGACTCGGATTTACTTATTCAAAACCGCTCGCCAGGGGAAAAGGAAAACGGCTTATTCCTTCGCTGAACATCAATTACAAACTGGCTACCAAACAATGGTTAGTGCAAATGATGGAATCTTTAATTCCACCGGGCCAGGAATTACTCAGGTACAATGTGATTCTTCCGCGAGCCGGAATTTTATGGGATTCTCCCGACCGGCAAATTGGTTTGTCAATTGCATATTCAATTCATATTGAAATAGCTGATGCGGAGAACCTCCGCCTCCCAACTCACCCGAAGTTGTTTTTTATTATTCACAATTGATTGACGGCAAACAAAACGGATTGATTTCAAAACCTTATGAAATGACCCCGGAAGTAGTAATTCTTTATTCAGGAGAAGTATTCCTGACAAGAGCGCTGCTTCAAATTTCAGATATTACGCACAACTATGGTTTTTATATTCAAAATAATTTCAGCAGCAACCTGCATGGAATTGGCGGAATATACGGATGGAATTTCAGCCGGTTCCGGCTTAATTTATCGACAGGCAGTGCGTACAATTTCGATACTGAAAAACCCGCGTTTTTCGGAGAAATTTCCCTTTCAATGATGTTACCCTACATCCATTTCGACAAAAAAAATCCGTGGTCCACCCCCAAAAAGTTATTCTAAATTTATACTTTCCCCGCCTCAATAACAAAAGCAGGTTTTATGTACCGTTGGATACTTATCGGCACTATACTTTTATTGTCTCAGAAAATCCGGGCACAGGATCCGGCATTTTCACAATTTTTTGCCAATCCACTGCATTTAAACCCTGCATTTGCCGGAACCACAGAATTGCCCCGTTTTGTAATGAATTACCGTAACCAATGGCCTTCAAAAGGAACTACTTTCACTACTTACGCAGTTTCCTACGACCAAATCCTCAAAAAAACAAAAACCGGATTTGGCCTCCAGTTCACCCGCGATCAGGAATTAAACAACATACTGAACAGCAATTCAGCTTCGCTCTCCTATTCCTACCATCTGCAATTAGACGACAGAAGTTTCATGACACTGGGATTGCAGGCAGGGCTGGTGCTGAAACAATTCAGTCCCGGAAACCTGGTTTTCCCATCAGGAATCAACCAACTCAATGGTGAGATTTATGAGTATGTTTCAGCAAATTATCCGGCAGAAAAAAAAGTATTCCCTGATTTTGCCGTCGGCGCTGTGGGACAGCACAATGAAGCGTTTTGGGGAGTTAGTGTGCATCACCTCTCCACACCCGATGAATCAGTAATCGAGGGCGACCAAAAAGGCGATTTGCCGGTAAAAATAACGGTTCATGCAGGATCCAGGCTGCGCCGGCTGCACCACGGATTGCTGTCGCGGGTATTTACTTTATCGCCAAATATTTTGTACCAGCAGCAGGGAAGTTTCAAACAACTGAACCTGGGAATTTACATGATTGAAAAATCGTTTATGTTTGGTGGCTGGTACCGGAACAACATCGATATAAGACCCGATGCAATAATTGCGCTGGCAGGTTTTGCAAAAGAAAAATTCCAAGTGGGCTACAGTTTCGATCTCACTCTCTCGAAACTTTCGAATTACTCTTACGGATCACATGAAATTTCGCTTACATTGTTTTTGGGGCAGAAAAACGAAATTCCTGTAAGAAATAAATTACTCATTCCAATGATTTGATTCGTAAGGCATAAATTGAAAAAAAGTCCGGCAATGCACCGGACTTATCATTCAAACTCAAAACAAAATACCATTTGAACAAAAAACAAACTGTTAAACCAAATCGTTTCTCATAACAATTAAAACAACCGGATAAGTTCTATTCGATTTCGATTGTGATTTCTTCTTCTTTTCTGTCCATTTGCCAGGGAACCACAAATCTTTCATGTGAAATATCATACCTTACTATTTTCGACTGATATCCCGAATACACCAATTTTCGGTTTGATTCTCTGCGATTTTTTTCCTGATTTTTCATCCCGCTGCTTTTTTTACAGTTTCACTTCAAAATAATGGTGATAATATCTCTCCCCCCCAAGCGGGGAATATTCAAGTCTTCCCTGAAAAATAAGGGATTTTAGGTGCTTTCCTCAAAAACTATTTGCTAAAACAGTTTTATATACGAAAACAAGCAGAATATTGTTTGTGTTCAGGCTAAACTTTTTTTATTAAAAAAAATTAAATGATCTTAAAACAGAAGAGTTACTGTGCCTTGTTGCTTGTGTTTCCGGCCCAAAAAATCAAAATAGGTAATTACCCAGGGGTAAACTCCGGCAGGTGCAAAATTCCCGTTTTTCATTTTTCCTTCCCAGCCATTTTGCTGGCTGTCGGATTCAAAAATAACTTCGCCCCAACGGTTAAAAATGAGCAACTGATAACCTTCATCCACAACTCCTTCAGAATAAATCCGGAACTCCCGATCCTCTTCGGAGGTTGCATTGGGCGAAAAAGCATTGGGAGGGAAAAGCTTGTCGAAAGCCACAGAAACCTGATTGGTTGTAGTATCCGAGCATCCAAAATCATTAAATGCAGTTAGCTCAACATTGTAGATCCCCATATTTTTAAAAGAATGTACCGGATTTTCCTCGTTTGATCCCGGCGAAAAATCATCAAAATCCCAGTTGTAACCGGTACCGCCCTCAGTTTGGTTGTTGAAAGCAATAACCGGGTTGCTAATCAAAACAACATCCGGATCAGCAAAAAACGATGCCACAGGAACCGGATAAACATTTACTTTATCAGGCAAAATAAGTGTGTCGTTGCATCCTGTAGTTGAAGATTTTGCAATCACCTCAACATCATAAATATTATCAGGATTGAAGTATACTGCTTCAACTGATTTTCCTTCATCCATTTTTCCGGCACCAAGGTTCCACGAATAATTCACCTCGTCAATCGTATCAGGAGAGGTCAATTCCAGCGAAAGTTCGAGTGGAGGACAGCCTTCCAAAGGTTCTGCAGGAACTTCAAAAAGTGGTTTCCGGCGGTATAATTGCGAAATGCTGTCAGTGGCACATCCGAATTCTGAAATAACCTGCAACCCGATTTCAACCTGCG
>DATFJO010000527.1:0-2956 GCA_035269145.1 Tangfeifania sp.
AAATTTGAATTGTTTTGATTTTTTCCTTTTTCAGCAGTTCGAAAAAAGTTGCCCCTGCTTTGCGAGCCGATTCAGACTGCAGGTGATTTTTTTCATCTTTTATTTTATGAAAAAACAAAATGTCCGGATATCTGAAAAGAGTGACTTCCTGCTCCTCCTTCAATTTTTCTTCAATGTATTGTTTTTCTATATCAGTTAGCGAAACACTTGCCAGTTGGCTGGTGTTACCGATTAAAAATGCAGTGGTTTGATTTTCTTTTACACCTTTTATTTTGGAAACTGTTGGTTGCATAATATATAATTTTCGCCAAAATTAACAGAATAAAAATTGTTTTCGGGGATTTGAATGTTAACAGAGTTCAGAGGTCCGATGTTTAAATCCTTTAACCCTGAAAAAATCCCAAAGAAATTAACAAACTGATTTTCGTTTTGCATAATTTGCTGATCGCTTCCCCATGCTTAATTTTTTTTATTCCATTTCTATTTTCTGTATTAATATTAACTTCGTATCGATTTTTGCAAGTGTGATTATTTGATTATTTTAAAATCGTTATATGCAGATTCCTGAAAAGTTGATTCAAAAATACAATGTTCCGGTACCGCGCTACACCAGCTACCCGCCGGCCAATTACTTTCACGAAAATTTTGGTGAAAAAGAATATGTGGCAGCCATCGAGAATTCGAATAATGAGTGGCCTAACAATATTTCCATTTACATTCATATTCCGTTTTGCACCAAGTTGTGTCATTTTTGCGGATGCAACACGCATGTAAGCCGCGACACAGATAAAATGCGCACTTACGTGGATGCAGTAAAAAAGGAAATTTTGCGTGTGAAAGCCATGCTCGATTCCTCGCGTAAAGTTTCGCAGGTACACTGGGGCGGGGGAACTCCCAATTCGCTGGCTTCTGATTTAATCAGCGATATAATGAATTTGATTCATCAGAATTTCAATTTTATTGAAAATCCTGAAATTGCCATTGAATGCCATCCCGCGCTGTTAGATGAAAAGCTGGTAAAAGAATTGGCACAGGCTGGATTTAACCGGTTCAGCCTCGGTGTACAGGATTTTCGTAAGGAGGTATTGGACAATGTAAACCGTGAAGCCCCTAAAGTTCCGGTTCAGGAAATTGTGAAATGGATTCGGAGTTACGATAATACAACCGTTAATCTCGATTTTATTTACGGATTGCCGTTTCAGGATGTGAAATCTTTTTCGGAAACCATTGAAAAAGCAGTGGAAATTTCACCCGACCGGCTGGTTACTTTTTCCTACGCTCATGTTCCGTGGATTAAAAAAGCCCAGAAAATCCTTGAAAAGCGCGGTCTCCCGGAAGCTGACGAGAAATTGAAAATGTTTGAGGCCGGGTATAAAATTCTTACGGAAAACGGATACACCGCTATTGGTCTCGACCATTTTGCAAAGAAAGACGATGAGCTGAGTATTGCGCTGAAAAACCGGACGCTTCACCGTAATTTCCAGGGCTACTGCACCCGCGAAACTACCGGCCAGGTTTATGCGTTCGGTTCAACCGGCATCAGCCAGCTTGAAAGTGTTTATGCCCAAAACGGGAAGGATACAAACAGGTATATTGAAAATATTGAAAAAGGACATTTCAATATTGAAAAGGGCTATCAACTGAATCAACAGGAAAAAATTATACGGCACGTGATTACCGAAATCATGTGCAACGAATATGTTTCGTTTGATGAAACCGCCAGGTTTTTTAAGGTTTCTGCCGAAGAAATTATAAATGCGCTTCAGTTCAATGAAAGCAGTTTTGATGAATTTATTGCCGATGGTTTACTGGAAATTGAGGCCGGAACTATTTTTAAAGTCTCTTCAACGGGCCGTTTTTTTATTCGAAACATTGCTGCTAACTTCGATCCGAATTTAAAATCAAAAAGCAAACGTTTTTCTAAAGCCCTGTAAAAATGGAAGAATCAGATAAAATAAAAGTTGCTGTAATCGGAGCCGGATTAACCGGGTTAACAGCAGCTTTTTATTTAAAAAAGGCGGGAGTAAACTTTACGGTGTTTGAGAAAGCCGATCGTGCCGGCGGAGTGATTCAAACCCATCATGAAAATGGATTTACGTATGAATCGGGTCCCAACTCCGGTATGTTGTCGAAACCCGAAGTTCCCGAATTGCTGGAAGAGTTGGAAGATGACTGCACGCTGGAGCCTGCCGACGAAACCGCAAAATCCCGCTGGATCTGGAAAAACGGAAAATGGCACGCACTGCCATCAGGTCTGGTTTCGGGTATAACTACTCCACTGTTTTCTTTTCCAGACAAACTGCGTATCCTGGGTGAGCCGTTCCGCAAGAAAGGGGAAAATCCTGACGAATCGCTGGCAGGACTGGTGTTGCGTCGCATGGGCAGAAGTTTTCTCGATTATGCCATCGACCCGTTTATTTTGGGTATTTATTCCGGCGATCCTTCAAAACTGGTTACCAAATACGCTTTCCCGAAACTTTACAACCTGGAACAGAATTACGGCAGTTTTATTGGCGGGGCCATGAAAAAAGCCAGGGAACCCAAAACCGAGCGCGATAAAAAAGCCACCAAAAATATTTTCTCGGTGGAGGGAGGATTGAGCAATTTTATCGATGCGCTGGTAAAAAATGTCGGGCATGAAAATATTAAGCTGAACCGCAGTAGCCTCAAAGTTGAAAAATTTGACAATAGTTTTGCTGTTGATGGCGAAAAATTTACCCATGTTGTTTCAGCTACCGGGGGCTATGCATTTGAAAACCTGCTCCCGTTTATTGGCAAAGAAAAACTCAGCATCATCAGTAAAATGAAATACTCGAGGGTTGTTCAGGTAGCGCTGGGATTTAAAAACTGGCAAGGCCTGCCTTTGAATGCTTTTGGCGGACTGGTTCCTTCTGTTGAACAACGCCGTATTTTAGGTGTGTTGTTTCTTTCTTCATTTCTGAAAAATAAAGCGCCC
>DATFJO010000528.1:0-2427 GCA_035269145.1 Tangfeifania sp.
TGTTTGTGGTTTATCAGTTTTTCAGAGTAATACTCCAGTTCTACGTCATTTTCGCTGTTATAAGTAACATTGAGCAGGCTAATTTGGAGACTGTCGTTAATGACTTCTACCATCAATGGCTGCGATTCGCCATAGCATACCGTATCGATGGTAGTGCTGGTTTCTTCCACAACAAGCGAATTTACTCCTTCCTGCTGCCAGTTAACGATTACTTTATTTGTTCCCTGTCCGCTCACAATTTTACCACCTTCGGCTATCCAGTCGTAAACCGATCCATTGGTATTCTGAATCTGGTAGGTATTGTTTTTCGCATCGGCCATACACAGTTCGCCTGGGCCGTTTGGAGTTTCGGTAAGCAATTCTACATTTATCCGCACCGGAAAATAAGTGGTATCGGAAAAACAACCGTACTCATTTTCGGAGAACACCGCCACATACGCACCGGGATTGGTGTCCCACCAGTTTACTTGAATGCTGTCGGTTCCCTGACCTGCAACAATTTCACCCCCTTCCACCAGCCACACCGGTTCGTAGTTATTGTCTTCCGTCCAGTAATCCACCTCTTCCACAAACGGACATACCGACCAGCTTCCGCCAATTTCCAGCGGACGATTTTGCGGGAGCCTCGTAATTTCCACTTCATCGAAATTGAGCCAGCAGTTTCCGTCGGTAGCCCTTAATGTGAACGTGTTGGTTTCAGGTTCGTCAAAATGTGGCGGCGCTTTCAGTTCGGTTTGAGGAGAAAAGTATTCATTCAGGTAATTTTCAGGAAACCACGTATAAAACGCTTCGGGTTGATTTTCTGCTCCAAGAGAAATGACATCGCCGGGGCAAAGTTGCTGATTGGGGCCGGCATCCGGAAAAACTTCGTCAAGCGGTTCGGGCAGCTTTTCGCGAAAAAAGCCGGGCATAAATTTGGGAAACCAAACATTGTGGATTGGAAAAGTCAGCACATCCAATTCAGGGCCGCATAACTTGCCCTTGCGATTGGGAAAACGGATACGGCCCAGTTTGCGTTCACCTGAAGCAACATCGACATAACGAAAATAAATGTGCCCGTCCGGTCCCAATCTCAAATCCCATCCGTTGGTCTGCCCTTCACCTCGTGAAGGAAGGATAAGAATGGGTTCCATTGAATTTTCTAATCTGCCATAACTTGTATACCGTGCATCAACCTGATAAAGTATCGTATCATCAAAAAAGTAAAAAAAACGGCTGTCGGGCGAGAACGTATTGTAAAAAAACGACTTATTTCCGGGACTCCTGAAATTATATAATTCGCCATTATTGAAATTAAAATCAGCAATATAGGTTCCTTCAGCTGATTGGCCTCCAAACCTAAAGTAGATCTTATCGCCATTTGGAGAAAAATTATACAAACTCGAATTTCCAATATCAATTGAACCGTCAATTACAGGTTCCTCATTTATACCATTCTCATCAATCCGATAGAAATAAATGCGGTCGCGGCCAATATCATGTACAATATTTTCGTTTCTATCAATAGCCAGCCAGTAGAAACTGTTATCGCAATAGCCGGCAATTGTTGGTCCGGAGTGGTAATTATCGTGAAACCGAACACCGCGGGTAACCATTTCGCCTCTTCCATTTTGAGCTTGAATATTAATTTCGCCGTAATACAGGGCATTATTATAAAATCCAGGCTGTGTGTTTGATTCATTCACCTCATAAATAACAATATACCATCCTTCTTTACCAGGAAAAGGAAGGAAATAAGGTTTGTTTTCAATCCAGTTATTCCATGTATTAAGTTCGTCACCATTGACAATCACCTCATGGTTCTTGTTCCAGATTGTACGGCCATCGGAATAGAGTAGCAGGTTGCCATCTTCATCGCAAACAGTAGAACCAAATTCTGTTTGAAATTCCGAATCAATCAGTTCGGGCTCTCCTGAATTAAAATTCAACTGCTGCCCGTTATTCAGGAGCCATATATTGGCTTCTTTCTGCGCAAAAACGAAACTGAAACAAGCAAGGAAAATAAGTATCAAGCCGGTTTTTAAGGTCATTTGATTTTTGGTTTGAAACATTCAGTTCAGCATTACATCAGGTTCAAGAGATTTAAATTTTTCAGAAAAATAGTGCTTATCAAAAAGAATCACTATGTCAAATCTCATGTATAATTATGAACTAAGATGAAAAATAGAGTAAAACGGTTGCGTTTAGTTTCATTAATTTTTCTGCGAATTACAAAATACTAATTTAGCAGCCCAATAAATGAGACAAAATTATGGATCAAAAAAAACAGTGTTTCGTTTGCAAAACGAATTATCCGGCAGATGAAATTTCAGTGAATAATGAAGTTTTGCTCCCGGTATGCAATAAATGCAAGGGAACCGAAAAAGAAAAACAAACGGTTGAAGAATACTTAGACAGCCTGGCCGACGGGCTTGTTTGCGGATGTAT
>DATFJO010000529.1:0-3281 GCA_035269145.1 Tangfeifania sp.
TCCTTCAAACCGGTGAAATTCAACCAATGTGACATCCGAAGGAACAAACTGGTTTCCTTCGCTGTCAACTAATTTTTCATTTTCGTTCACTTTAAAATTGGCTTTAAATCCCCGTTTTTTTAGTTCTGTTGAAGCTTCAGCCAAAGTATCGTATCGGTTGTTGTACATCATACCTGTTTTTTTGAATGAATAATTTTGTTCTGGTAATATACTTAAAAAATCCTGCCAAAAAAATAGATATTTGTAATGCTTCGGGTGGTAAGCTTTTGTTTTAAAGGATTTTGGTGCTTCTTTTATTTAATTTTTCTGATGAATGCCTGGGTTTTGGTTGTAAATTTTGTGGAATTTTGTGGACAAAATACGCATATTGATTCATGTAGCCACACCCTGAAAGGTATTCAAAACAGGAAGTCGGGGAATACCACATTTTTAAAAAACACTTCATTTTTATTATTTCATGTTGTATTATAATGAGTTAGCAATTTTTTTCGGCAGTGGCGGATTAACACACCGGTTATTGATTATTATATCGGACGGGTGGCACAGTATTTTCATCGTAAATTACTGATAAAATGTTGTAATCTAATTGGTTTCGAATTGCTATGTTGAATTTGCCGGCAGACTTATGCTTTTGTTTATAAACAGGTTAATATGATGCCGGCTTCGTAAAGCAGTTTTTAAGAATTATGAAAAATTTTCCATTGGTAAGAACTGCCGCTGTACTGTTTATTTTTTCCGTTTTGATGCTGGTACTTATACTGGCAAAAAATATTTTAGTGCCGCTGGCTATTAGTTTGTTACTTGCTTATCTTGTTTACCCGATAGTTTGGCGGTTAGAGCGCCGAGGATTTCACCGCATTCCGGCTATTTTGCTTGTGATAATAACAGTGCTGATTATTGCCGGCGCCATTGGTCTTTATTTATCTGTTCAAATAGGTAATATTAATTTTGATATTACTGCGCTGAAAGAGAGATTTATTCGGGGCGATAGCAGCATTGAAGCCAGGATAGGAGAATTTTTTGGGATGAACATCGAGCAGGTAAACAATTACATTCAGAGTGCCGTTCAAAATTTAATTTCTGCAATTGCTTCCTCAACCGGTAATGTTTTCAGTGCCACAACCACCACTGTTTTTCAGATATTAATTCTGCCGGTGTTTACTTTTTTTATTCTTTTTTACCGCACCAAAACAGCTTTTTTCATTTTAAAACTTGCCGGTAAAAAGAACCGGAAAAAAGCGATAAACATATTACACGAAATTACCACTGTTACGTCAAGCTACCTGGCAGGTTTGATAGGGGTTGTGTCAATTCTGGCTGTTATAAACTCACTGGGGTTGACAATTATTGGTGTACCACATGCTTTGGTGCTGGGCATTGGCGCAGCACTGCTCAACCTTATTCCCTATTTTGGTACTTTGCTGGGGGCTTTGGTACCATTGATTTATGTTTTGATTTCACTTCCCGATCCCTGGAGCATGGCATTTAAAGTAGTAATCATGTTTATTATTGTGCAGTTTTTAGAGAACAATATTATAACTCCAAATGTGGTAGGTACAAATGTGAGGATAAACGCCCTGACGATTATTATCGGGTTGTTGATCGGAAATTTGATTTGGGGAATTGCAGGCATGCTGATTATAATACCTTACATCGCCATTTTGAAAATTATTATGCGTAACATCGAAAGCCTTGAGCCTTATGCATATTTTTTAAGCAGTAAAGGCCTTGAAAGACATCAGATTCACTTTCGACGGTATTTTATAAATGCAAAAGAAAAATTAGAAAAGTTATGGTCAGAAAAAAAATAACAAGCAGGTTAGTGGATTATTTCAAAGTTTTCAAAAAAGCCATCGGGCATTTTGGTGAGAACCGGCCGGTGGAACATGCCGGGACAACTGCCTATTTCGCAATTTTCTCGATGGCGCCGATTCTAATTATAATTATCGCTGTTTTTGGTTATTTTACAGGAGATGAGGCAATCAGTCAAAAGTTGTTTGATGAACTCAGTCGTTTGGTGGGAGATGAAAGTACTCAAGTTTTAAAAAACGCCATCGAAAATTACGACATCACCGAAAAAAGTACACTCGGGACTATTTTTGGTGCTACCTTCTTTTTAGTTTCTGCCACCACACTATTTAGTGCCATGCAAAACTCTATAAATTATATATGGCGTATAAAAGTGAAATCGAAATTAAAGTGGGGGGTGTTTAATTTACTGAAAACCCGACTGTTGTCGTTTGGGGTGATACTTTGCCTGGGATTTGTAATCCTTATTTCGCTTGTAGCCGATGCCACCATCGCTTTTTTGAAAGATTTTCTGGCTCAACAGTTTACACCCGATTTTGTTATCCTGGCCGAAGTACTGAATTTGGGGCTTTCGCTGGCAATAATTGCTGCCATTTTTGCACTCATTTACCGCTATTTGCCCGATTTACAGGTGACGTGGAGTGCAAGCTGGTTCGGGGCTATTTTTGCTTCTGTTCTGTTTGCCCTGGGAAAAATCGGTATCGGCGCTTTTATTGGTAACAGCAACCTTGGGGTTGTTTATGGTGCTGCCAGTTCATTTGTAATAATTCTGGTTTGGATATTTTTTGTTTCCATTATCTTCTATTTCGGAGTGGAATTATCTTATCAGTTTTCAAAATATTACAACCACGATAACACACCGGCAAAGTATGCGGTTCCTTTTATAATTACCGGAAATATTGAAAAAGAAACTGATTAGTTCCTGTAGAGTTTCTGATTTTAAATACAAAAAAACGGATTGAATTCAATCCGTTTTTTTTGCAATAATTCAAAAATTCTATCCAATCATTTTCCCCGGATAATTGATATCAAAATGGAAATCACCGCAAATATTAAGAGTATATGAATCAAATCTCCGAGTGAATAAACAAAAAATCCAAAGATCCATCCGATCACCAGAATTACAGCTATTATGTATAATAAACTTCTCATTCAGTTATAATTTGTTGATCTCTTCTTTTAATTCTTGCTTGGTGCGTCCTGTTTTTTTCTGCAGCCGGCCTAAAAGTTCGTCTTCTTTGCCTTCAGCATAAGTTAAATCGTCGTCGGTAAGGTCGCTGTATTTTTGTTTTAGCTTACCTTTTATTTCATTCCAGTTTCCTTTGAAAAACAATTCATTCATAACTTTTTATTTTTGTAGTTAAACAATTTGTTCTGTTTTTAAAACAGATAATTTTGTGCCAAAATATTCAATCGGAATTTAAGTGGTTGTTATTCAGTTGAATTTGTTTGGCTGTATTTGTGCACTGTGT
>DATFJO010000530.1:0-2197 GCA_035269145.1 Tangfeifania sp.
GTGCGTAATATTGGTAAAAACGGCACCCGCAAATTCAATCCCTCTTATTCGTTGCTGGTGAACCGCATGTGAACTCACTTCCATGAAACAGTAATCGCAACCGGCTTCAACCATTTTCGCCATTAACACCTGAATTTTTAATGCATCGGGGGTGGTGTGCGAGGCGTTTTCTTCAATTTCATTTATTCTGTAAGAAATAGTGGAAATAAGTCCGGTTTTATACCCCAAAGCTACAAACAGACGGTACAATAATGTAACGATGCTGGTTTTTCCATTGGTCCCGGTAATTCCGATAACTTTCATTTTTTGGGATGGAAATCCGTAAAAAGCAGCGGCCAGTTTTCCAAGAAGCGACAGTGAATTCTCTACCAAAATAAAAGTGACTTTCGCGGGAAGTTCATCCGGAAATTCCTCACAAAAAACAGCAGTTGCACCCTGATCCAATGCTTTTGATATATAATTGTGTCCGTCGGTTTTTATACCACGCTGCGCAACAAATGCCACGCTTTCTTCAACCTTCCGGGAATCGAATTCAATCCCGGTGATCTCGCGGTTGGTTGCACCACGAACTTCAAGTATATCGATATGTTCAAGCAATGTTCTTAAATTCATTTTATCCAAGCGTTAAATAAACATAGGCGCCTCTTCTAACAGATGTTCCGGGTTTCAATGATTGTTTTTGTACTTTGCCTACTCCTTTCACCTGCACCTGCAAGCCGGCATTCTCGAGCAGAAAAACAGCGTCGCTGGCTCCCATTCCGGTAACATCAGGAACTTTCCCCGCAGAAATTTCATTCTCTTCCAGTATGATTTGGTTTTCTGTTTTCTTCACTTTTGCGAGACTCGCCACAGGCTGTCCTCCAATATTTTCAATCTCCAGCTCTTCAGCGAGCTTCAGTATTCTTTCAGGGTTCCCTTTTTTAATTTCGGGAAACTGAGGTTCGGTTTCCGGTTCATCTTTATCTTCCTCGGCAGCTTTTTCAAAAAGTATTTGTGAAGCGTAAACTTTTTCTGCAATTTCTTTAAACACAGGCCCGGCAACTGAGCCACCGTAATAAGCTCCGCTACGCGGATTATAGAAAGTTACAATCAGTGAATATCTTGGATCATCGGCCGGAAAATAACCTGCAAACGAAGAGAGATACATACCTTTTTCGTAACCTCCCTGACCTGTTGCAACCTGCGCCGTTCCGGTTTTTCCGGCAATTTTAAACCAGGGATTCTGAAGTGAGCGGCCGGTACCTGTTTCACATACTCCTTTAAGCATTGCCTGTGCTTTTCCGATGGTGGCTTTTGTGGTAATCATCGGGTTGAGTACTTCTGTTTTAAATTCCCTGACAAGCATTCCGTTATTTCTGATTTCCTGAACCAATTTAGGTTTCACCATCCGTCCGTCATTGGCAACTGCATTGTAAAACGTGAGAACCTGCAGCGGAGTCATTTTGGTTTCGTATCCGTACGACATCCAGGCAAGCGTAGTTCCCCACCAGTCGGAATCGCCGGGATATTTAAACAGTGGCCTGCCTTCGCCTTTCACCTCCAGGCCAAGGGTTTTATTCAAGCCAAAACCGTATATCCGGTCTACATAATCACGTGGATTTTTTTCGTAGCATGAAGTAATAATTTTGGCCACTCCCACATTTGAAGATTTTTCAAAAATCTGTTTCACGGTCATTTCTCCGTGGCCGCCGTATTTATAATCGCTGTCGAAAATGGTTTGTCCCTTGTATTTCCACACGCCGCTTCCGGTGTCGAATACATCGCTGGTATCGATTAACCCGTCATCCATTGCAGCCATCAGCGAAACCAGTTTAAAAGTGGAGCCCGGTTCGCTGGCCCCCTGGTGACCGATGGCATAATTGTAATTTTCAGTGTAATCGCCATTTTCTCTCCCAAGGTTGGCAATCGCCTTTACTTCACCGGTTTCCACCTCCATCAGAATTGCGGTTGCCCAGTCGGCATTCATTTCTTTTATTTGTTTATAAAGAGCGCTTTCGGCAATATCCTGCAATTTTATATTTACGGTAGTGATGATGTCCATTCCGTTGCGCGGCTCAATCTCGGTGCGGGTGACCCAGCGTCCGGAAAGATTGTCCCGGTAACTGATTCCTTCTTCGCCTTTGAGGTATTGCTCGTAGGCACCTTCGAGCCCGGTGTAACCAATGTTTCCGTGCACTCCGCCGTACGCTCCTTTATT
>DATFJO010000531.1:0-14607 GCA_035269145.1 Tangfeifania sp.
TGAGGATGTTTCCGGTGTGGGTCATTCCCATAAAACCAAATCCAACTACTATAATATTCATCATTAATCAACTCCTTTCACATTCATTTTTAATGTATAAACCGATGTGCGGGCAGTAATAAAAAGTACGTCCCGGTCTTTCCCGCCAAAGCAAACATTCGAAGGGCTCTCTGGCACTTCAATTTCCTGTATCAGTTCGCCCTCAGGATTGTAAACCCATACTTTTCCAGATGTGAGGTAAACATTTCCGTTGTTATCGATGGTCATTCCGTCGCTTCCTTTCGGCGCAAAAAAGGTTTTGTTTTTCAAGATTCCATCCGACTCAATGTCGTATTTCCAGATCTTGCCGTCGTTGATGTCGGCCACATAAAGTGTTTTTCCGTCGGGTGTTCCAATCAATCCGTTTGGTTGTTTGTAATCGTCAATCACCCGGGTTATTTCACCTTTCGGACTGAGATAATAAACACCACGCACATCCTGCTCTTCTCCACGATCTTCATCCCACCAACTGCGGTGGTAATA
This sequence comes from Tangfeifania sp., assembly GCA_035269145.1. Classification (GTDB taxonomy): domain Bacteria; phylum Bacteroidota; class Bacteroidia; order Bacteroidales; family Prolixibacteraceae; genus Tangfeifania. Next base: position 523 of record DATFJO010000531.1, read on the forward strand.
CGGATCGGAGAAATAGATACCACCCTCCGGATCGATCCACAAATCATTGGGCGCATTCAGAGGTTCACCGTCAAAACCTTCGTGAATGAGGTGAAACTCTTTGTTTTTATCGAAATAACCAAGTTGATTGTGCAAGTCGGCACAGACAACCAGTTGGCCCTTGTCGTTAAAATACATTCCGTTTGACCGGCGTGTTCCTTCCAGCCACAAAGAAATTCCTTCATTTTCATCCCAAACATAAATCCGGTCGTTGGGTTGATCGGTGAAATAAACCTTTCCATTTGGAGCAACCGCCGGTCCTTCGGTGAAAGTGTAGCCGGTTCCGACTTTTTCAATTTCTGCATTTTTTGCTACGATTTCATCTTTTTGAGCAAAACCCGAAACGGATATCAACAAGAAAAAAGAAATACTTAATATTTTCATTTGTATGATGTTATTGTTCAATTTCAAAAACTTACGATGGTCTGTTATAGCCTTCCCTGTATTTTCTAACCAGTAATTTTTCAGCCTCCGGATTATTTATAACCGTTTTTGTTGCTTCATCCCATTTCACCTCACTGCCGGTATAATACGAAGCCATTGCCAGTTGAACAGTTGTGGTCGATTTCCAGCCATCTTCAATGGTACAGCTCAGCAAACTTTTATCTTTTGCTATTACAGCATCGACAAAATCGGCCACATGATTTTCCTGCATCCCCGGTGTGGAAATCTCCATTTCCTGCGGCAGTTGGTCGCGGCCTGCTGGTAACAAAATCAGTTTATTGTCGGATGCAAACAGTGTAGCTTTTTCGCCATAAAAAAACACGCCGTTGTTAAACTGCGGATTCAAATCGCCGGTTCCCCAAAGCCGGTGCTGCCAAAAAACAGGCATTTCCTCAAAATTCATCGTAGCCCTCAGTGTATCGGGTGTGGTAATCTTTCCATCCAAAACACTAAATCCGCCGGTTGTTTGAAATGATTCAGGAACATCCAAATCCATAATTGTGCGAATGATATCGATGTGATGAATTCCCCAGTCAACAAGGTGGCCGTTTCCGTATTCTTTTTCGAGCCGCCAGGCAAAATGCCCGATGTTTGGCCGGTAAGGCAGTTTTGGAGCCGGTCCGCACCAGGCATCCCAGTCGAGCGAAGCCGGAGGTTCCTGAATGGCAGTGTCTCTTAGGTTTGGCACATAATGAATTTGAGCTCCAACCTGGTGGATTTTTCCTGTTGTTCCGTCGTTTATCAACTCCTTTGCTTTCCTGAAAGCCATGCTTTGCCGCCGCTGGAATCCAATTTGAACGATGTTTCCTGCTTTCTCGGCTGCCCGAATCATTGCTTTTCCTTCTTCCACATCGTAGGCCAGCGGTTTTTCACAATAAATATCCAGTCCTTTTTCGCAGGCGGCAATAAACTGCAAAGCATGCCACTGAGGTGGAGTAGCAATCATTACAGCATCCATTTCTTTTACATCCAGCAAATCACGGTAGTCTTTAAATTCTCCGGGCCGTTTCCCCTGCAGCGATTCAATTTCGCCGGCGCTGTTTTTCAGGTGTTCCGAATCCACATCGCAAACTGCAACCACTTCAACATTGCCGGTTTTAAGAGCAGCAGCAGTAATTACCCCGCCATACCAGCCACATCCGATTAAGCCAATTTTTAACTTCTTGTTTTGAGCAAATGCCGGGATGTGAAAAGCTGTTACCATTCCGGCTGTTCCGACCGATGTTTTTTGAATAAATGATCTTCTGTCCATATTTTAAAGTTTTAGTTACCGGTTCATGTTTTCAAAAATAACAGTAAATTCCGTATTTCCTTAAAAAATGAAAACCGAACCACAAGTTATGCCTTTAAAAAACTAATTTTTCAACTGAAACAGTTATTTTTCCATGTTATAAAGAAAGGTTATTATTCGGAAGTGCATGTTGTACGCTAATTTTTATATATTTTGCAACATTTACATAAAACCACTATCAAAATTTAATTACGGATGGTTAGATTAAAGACACGATTTTCCGACTTCAAAATCAACTCGAAGTTGGGAGTACTCATTGGTATTTTTTTGCTGAGCCTTGTTTTTATGGGAAGTATTGCCATTTTTCTCTTTCGCTCGAGCGAAACTCTGACCATGATTATGAGTGAACAACGGGTTTTTATAGAAAACTTTTACCGGGGCAACGAAAATTTCCATGAATATATAATTACCGGTGATCCGGAAGATTTAGCAAAAAGTCAATCTGAATTCTCTGAAGCAGTTACCATTGCCAAAACATTTTCTGAAGTAGACAGCATAATGAAAAATATGCCAAAGGAAGAATGGACTCCCTATTTGTACGATATTTTCAAAAAAGGCCTGGATTATGATATAGAACGCATGAAAATGATGGGAACTCAAATTCAGTTGCTGGGAAAAATTAACGAACAGCGGCTGAGAGATGTTCAGTCAACAGCCATCGAAGCATATCAACTCGTTTTGTTAATTCAGCAGGAAATAGATAACTATTCCCAACAAAAAACTCCTGAAAAGCTGGAAGAAATTGACCTCCTTTTTTCGGAAATAAAGGCAATCAACCAAAATTTCGCAGCCGAAATATACGGATTGAACGACTACGTCTTCCGGACAATGATTCTTGCACTTATTCTTCTCCTTGTATTACTGATAGTTGGAATTTCTTTTAGTTCGATTCGGATTTCACATTCCATTTCTTCACCGGTAAAAATATTACTCGGAAATTTTAAAGAGATTGCCGACAGAAATTTAAAATCGTCAGTAAAAATTGATACCCAGAATGAATTTGGCGAACTTTCAAAAGCGTTTATGGAAATACAGGTAGGCCTTCAGGAAGTTATTGCTTATTCGAAAAAGGTTGCCATGGGCGATTACAGCGCAAGAATAGAAGCTAAATCGGAAAAAGATGAACTGACTCCCGCACTGAACAAAATGACACAGAAATTGCAGGAGGCTAAAATAAAGACAGAAAAAGAAACCTGGCTGCAAAAAGGCGTAAACGGACTGGATGACCGGATGCGCGGTAATTTCTCAGTCAGGGAACTTTCCGACCGGATAATTACGTACCTAAGCCATTTCCTGGGAGTTGAAATGGGCGCCGTATATGTTTATGACGATATACCCGGACATCTCGAACTTACAGGTTCCATTGGTTTAAACACCTCCGAAATTGCAAAAATTGTTAAACCAGATGAGGGGGGACTTATTGGGAAAGCCGCCCGGCATAATTTCTTACAGGTTGTTGACACAAAAGATAAATTCAGGAAAATTAACAGCGCAACCGGTGAAATAATACCTGAAAAAATCTATTTCCTCCCAATGCAATATAATAACCGGGTTCAGGCGGTGATTGAGCTGGCCCCTGTAAATGAATTCTCTGAAGCCAAACTGGAGTTTCTGGAATTGATAAAAGAACGGATCTCCATAAATTTCAATGCTTCAGTGGCCCGGTTCAGAAGTGAGGAACTGCTCGAAGAAACAATGAAACAGGCTGAAATTTTAAAAGAACGGGAAGACGAACTCCGCAATAAACTGGGAGAAAATCAACGCATTCAGAAAGAGCTGATTCGTGAGACCGCCCTTCTCGACTCCATGCTTAAAACCCTCCCCGACTATGTATATTTCAAAGACACGGAAAGTAAGTTTATCCGGATTAGTGAATCGATGGCCGGTTTATTTAATGCAAAATCAGCAAAAGAAATCATTGGAAAATCCGATTATGATTTTCATCCAAAAGATAAAGCCAGGATGTATTTCGAAGAAGAACAAAAAATCATTCAGGAAGGCAAAGGATTTGTTGATGATATCAGGCAGGGAATTGACGAAAATGGTGAAGAACTTTGGTCTTCCACCACCAAACTACCAATGTTCGATTCTACAGGGAAGTGCATCGGAACCTTTGGGATTACCAAAGATATCACCGAAATCAAACAACTTGAAGTTGAAGTTAATAAACGAAATGAAGAGCTCAATGCACAGCAGGAAGAACTGAAAACCACAAATGAAGAATTAAAATCGCAGGAAGAAGAATTGCGGGTAGCCAACGAAGAGCTGGCCGAACAGACTAAAGTTTTAACTGAAAACGAGAAAAACCTGCAGATTCAACAGGAAGAGCTGCGTGTTACCAACGAGGAGCTGGAATCGAAAACCGAACAATTGGAGCAACAGAAAAATGATATTACACAGAAAAACGAAAACCTTCTGAAAATTCAGAATGAATTAAGGCAAAAGGCAGATGAACTTGCACGGGCCAGCCAATACAAATCAGAGTTTTTGGCCAATATGTCGCATGAGTTGCGCACACCTTTAAACAGCCTGCTTATTCTCTCGAAATTACTGGCCGAAAACAAAAAAAACAACCTGACCGAAGATCAATTAAAGTCGGCAAAAATAATTCATAAAAGCGGGAAAGATTTGCTCGAACTGATCAATGAAATACTCGACCTTTCGAAAATTGAATCCGGAAAAATGCAGTACGAATTTTCTGATGTACCTGCCAAAGAAATCGTGACTGAAATTTCGCAGAACTTTAAACCGGTCGCTAAAAACAAAGGACTCGACCTGGAAATAAAACGTTCAGAAAAATTTCCGGAAAAATTGCACACCGACAAACAGCGTCTGATGCAAATTCTAAAAAACCTGCTTTCCAATGCCTTTAAATTTACAAGTTCAGGCACAGTTAAGGTTAAATTTGGCATTCCCGACACGGATACATTTTTCAGAAAAAATAACCTGAACAGCGAAAATACCTGTTTTATTTCGGTAGAAGATTCGGGCGTGGGAATTCCCAAAAATAAACTCGAAGCCATTTTCGAAGCATTTCAGCAGGCCGATGGAAGCATTTCAAGGAAATACGGCGGAACCGGGCTGGGGCTCTCCATTTCAAAACAACTGAGCCAGGCGCTGGGAGGCGAAATTCATGTGCGAAGCACTGAAGGAGTGGGCTCCGTTTTTATCATTTATCTGCCACTTGAAAAAAATATGGCGGGCCTGCAACACGCAGAAGAACATGATAAAAAAACGATTGTAGAAATAACTGAGACTGATGATGAACAGAATGAAAAAAAGACTCAGCCGGAAGTAAAAGCTGAAACAACGGAAACCTCAAAAAAGAAGCCGGAAAAAGAAAAAGGAATTCCTCTTTTTATAGAAGATGACCGCGACAGTCAGCAAAACAGGCTGATGGTGCTTATCATTCACGACGATAAAGAAAAGGCTGGTAAACTGATTACACTCAGCCATAAAAAGAATTTCAGTGCAGTAGCCGCATCAAACATCAGTTACGGCATTAAACTGGCTGAAAAATATGCCCCACAGGCAATTATTCTGTCGGCTGAATTAAGCGACTCGGATGAGCTGAAAGATTTACAGCAAAATCCGGTTACCAAACAGCTACCTGTGCATGTTGTTTCAAGGGTTGAAGAATCGGTTCTGGAAGGCATCGAGGAGCTAAAAACTCCCGAATCAACAGACTTTAATGAGGTTTCGAAAAACCTGGAACGCAAATTAAGTAAAGAATACAAGCAGGTTCTGGTGGTTGAAGATGATGAAGCCACACGCGAAGCTATTCAACTGCTTTTTGAAAATAAAGACATTATCATTCACGAAGCCAAAACGGCACAGCAGGCTTATGATCTAATTTCCACCAAACCATTCGACTGCATTATCCTTGATTTGGGATTACCCGATTATTCAGGAAGCGAATTGCTGAAAAAATTAAAAGATAACAATATTTCCATTCCAAATGTTATCATACACACAGCGCGGGAGCTTTCTCAACAGGAACTGAAGGCACTGCAAAAATATTCGGACTCCATTGTAATAAAGGGAGTTAAATCGGACGACCGACTAATGGACGAAGTAACTTTGTTTCTTCACCAGGTAGAAAACAGGGCACCCAGAACTTACACTGTTTCCGGCGATGAGGACGACACTTCAGGCTTTAAAGGAAAAAAAGTACTGGTGGTGGACGACGATATCCGCAATGTTTTTGCATTGGCTCAAATTCTGGAAGAACGGGATATTGAAGTATTTGAAGCAGAAAACGGGAAAGCAGCCATCAGTGTTTTAAAGGACAACCCAAACATTGACCTGGTGCTGATGGATATAATGATGCCGGTAATGAATGGTTATGAAGCAATGCAGGAAATCAGAAAAATTCCCGTATTGGAAAACATTCCCATCATTACACTCACGGCCAAAGCAATGAAGGAAGATTACCAGAAAGCCATTGACAGCGGAGCGAATGATTACATTTCGAAACCGGTGGATGTGGAAAAATTATTATCGTTATTAAAAATATGGTTATTTAAATAATTTATGGAAAAACCAAAAATCTTACTCGTAGATGATTTGGAAGAGAACCTGGTGAGCCTTGAAATGGTGCTGGGCGATTTTGATGTAACATTTGTAAAAGCAACATCGGGAAGTGAAGCTTTGAGAAAAACAATACACGACGATTTTGCGCTTGCCATTCTGGATGTACAAATGCCCGGAATAGACGGCTACGAAACGCTTGCACTGATGCGCAAGCGCAAAAAAACAAGGTACCTGCCGGTTATTTTTGTTTCGGCTATCCACCAAAGTGAACTGCACATAATTAAAGGCATTGAAACCGGAGCGGTAGATTTCATACCAAAACCCATCATTCCTGAAATAATTGTGGGTAAGGTGAAAAACTTCCTCGATTTGCACCGCCAGAAACAGGAATTAAAAAGCCTTCTGAATAAACTGGAAGAAAACAACAAAGAACTTGAAATTCAAAAAGAAAAAGCAGAAGAAGCCACCCGTGTAAAATCCATGTTTCTGGCAAACATGTCGCACGAAATCAGAACCCCGCTGAACGGAATTCTGGGACTATCGAAAATTCTGGAAGAATCGGGACTCGAAACAAAACAAAAGGAACTGGCTGAAATTATTACCACGTCAGGCGAAAACCTGCTGAATATTGTAAATGATATTCTTGATTTTTCAAAAATTGAATCAGGACAAATACAGTTGGAAAACATTGAATTTGACATCCGCAAAATAGTGGAAAACGCCATAAAACTTTTAAAGTTCAATGCCGATAAAAAAGGCATTCAGTTGTCGGTTAACATCAGCGAAGCTATTACCGGTCAACTCATTGGCGATCCTTACCGTCTCAACCAGATTATTACCAATCTTATTAACAATGCCATTAAATTTACAGAAGAAGGCAGTGTAGCGGTTGAAGTTGAAACAATAAAAAAGGAAACAGCACAAATTGAACTGCTCTTTAAAATAACCGATACAGGAATTGGCATTTCGGAGGAAGGAACCCGAAAACTGTTTAAAGAGTTTTCGCAAACTGAAAGTTCAACCACCCGAAAATATGGCGGTACCGGCCTCGGGCTGGCAATTTGCAACAATCTTGTTTCACTCATGGGAGGAGAAATTGGGGTGAACAGTAAAGTGGGAGAAGGCTCTGAATTTTGGGTCAAACTAAAATTCAGTTATCAGGAAAAACAAAAAAATGAAAATTCCGTCAACCACACCGAAATTCCGGAAGATGTAAAAATCCTTTACGCCGAGGATAACCCTGTAAATCAAAAAGTAACGCAACTTCTTTTACAAAAATCAGGTATCAAATGCGACATAGCCGTTAATGGAAAAAAAGCCATCGAAATGTTTCAGAAAAATAAATACGACCTGATTTTAATGGACATGCAAATGCCCGAAATCGACGGTGTGGAATCGGCCAGGCAAATACGTAAAATTGAAAAAAATGAAAAGGTGGAAAATCCTGTATTTATAGTTGCAGTTACGGCCAATTCATTTTCGGAAGACAAGCAAAAATGCTTTGATGCGGGCATGAACGATTTTATTAGTAAACCGTTTAAACAGAGTGAACTAAAAAAGATAATAAAGAAAGCAGTACGGAACCAACGGACCCTTAATAAAAATGAACCAGAATAATCTCGCCACAGAAGACATAGAACTGGATTTGTTGCTGCAGGCAGTAAACATGAAATACGGATATGATTTCAGAAATTACAGCAAAGCCCACCTTCGGCGCAGGATACATCAGCGGTTAAAGCTCAGCAAACTGAGTTCAGTTTCCGAACTTCAGGGCAAAGTTTTATGGGAAAAAGATTTTTACCGGATTTTTTTGCAGGACCTGTCCATCAATGTTACCGAAATGTTTCGCGATCCGGATTTTTACAGGTTATTCCGCGAAAAAGTGGTTCCCGATTTGAGAACTTATGCACATATTAAGGTGTGGCTTGCAGGTTGTTCTTCGGGCGAAGAAGTTTATTCGCTGGCTATTTTGCTGAAAGAAGAAAACCTGCTTAATAAAACGCAAATATATGCTACCGATTTCAATAAAAATGTGCTGGAAAAAGCCAGGCAGGGAATCTACACCAAGCGGGATATGGAACTTTTTTCCAAAAATTATAAAGAGGCTGGCGGAAAAGGCGATTTATCCGATTATTACACCTCAAAATACGGTTCGGTGCTGTTTGACAAATCACTTTCAAAAAATATTGTATTTGCAGATCACAACCTTGTTACCGACGGAGTTTTTGCCGAAGTAAACCTTGTGTTCTGTCGCAACGTATTGATCTATTTTGACAAGGTGCTTCAAAATAAAGTACTCGGACTCTTTTCGGAAAGTCTAACAAAGCGAGGTTTTCTTTGTCTCGGCACAAAGGAAAGTCTCCGGTTCTCCGACTATGAAAAGAAATATGACATTATTGACAAGAAAATGAAAATTTATAAAAAATTACCGGTGACAAAATGATAAAAGCAATTGTAATGGGTGCCTCTTTTGGTGGAATGGAATCTGTGAAAAAAGTGATTACAGGACTGCCTTCCGATTTTAAAATCCCGATAGCTGTGGTTTTACATATAGGCAACAATAACATCGATACTTACATGTCGCTGCTCGAAAGACACAGCCATTACAAAGTAAAAGAGTCCGAGGAAAAAGAGTCGTTGAAAGAACAGACCGTTTATTTTGCTCCACCCAATTACCATTTGCTCATTGAAGAAGATTTTACACTGAGCCTTTCAACCGATGAAAAAGTTAATTTCTCCAGGCCGGCAATCGATGTGCTGTTTGAAACAGCCGCATGGTCAGTAAAAGATAATCTGATTGGAATTTTGCTTACCGGTTCCAATAACGACGGCGCTGCCGGGTTGCAAACAATAAAAGAAAATGGCGGAACAACCATTGTAGAAAACCCGGAAACCGCTTTTGCCAAAACAATGCCCGAAACAGCAATTAAATTGTCTAACCCGGATTATATTCTCGATTTACAAGACATTCCAGCTAAAATCATTGAAGTTTCAAAAATGCAATAAAAATCAAAACTAAAATCAACAAAAAATGAAACAGCAACTAATTATTATTCTGGCACTTTTACTGATATCATCGTCAGCATTTTCCCAAACCGGTTATCAACCTTCAGAAAAAAATCTTGAAAACCGTGAATGGTTTCAGGATGCAAAATTCGGACTTTTTGTGCACTGGGGCGTTTACAGTATCTTGGGCGATGGCGAGTGGGTAATGAACAACCAGCAAATTCCGGTTAAACAGTATAAAAAACTGCCCGCATTTTTCGATCCTGAGCAATTTGATCCGGCGGAATGGGTTTCGATGGTAAAAAAAGCCGGAATGAAATACATTACCATTACCAGCAAACACCACGATGGTTTTGCCATGTACGATTCAAAAGTTAGTGATTACAATATTGTGGATCAAACTCCCTACGGTAAAGATGTTTTAAAAATGCTTAAAGAAGAATGCGATAAACAGGGCATCAAATTGTTTTTCTATTATTCGCAGCTCGACTGGCATCACGAAGATTATTTTCCGCGGGGACGCACCGGCCAGGGATTTACAGGCCGGCCGCAAAAAGGAAACTGGAACAATTACATCGAATACATGAACACACAACTTACCGAACTGCTAACAAACTACGGCGAAATTGGGGGAATCTGGTTCGACGGAATGTGGGATAAACCCAATGCCGACTGGCAATTAGATGAAACTTACAGTTTAATTCATGAACTTCAGCCGGGAGCAATGATTGGAAGCAATCACCACAAGTCGCCTTTCCCCGGAGAAGATTTTCAGATGTTCGAGCGCGATCTGCCCGGTGAAAATACCATGGGATTTAATCAAACCGGAACCATTTCTGAATTGCCACTCGAAATGTGTGAAACAATGAACGGCTCATGGGGGTTTAACCTGCAGGACCAAAATTACAAACCCGTAAAACGACTGGTGCAAACCATGGTAAAAGCCGCCGGATACGGCGCAAATTTCTTACTGAACACCGGCCCTATGCCCAATGGCAAAATCCAGCAGGAAAACATCGATACACTTATGGCCGTAGGCAACTGGCTCGAAAAATACGGCGAAACGATTTATGAAACCCGCAAAGGCCCGCTTCGTCCGGCTGACTGGGGCGCCACCACTGTTGCAAAAGACGGAACGGTATACCTTCATATCCTGGAACTGAAAGACGAAAACCTGCTGATTCCATCACTTCCGTCAAAAATAAAAGCGGCAACCTATTTTGAAAACGGAGATAAAGTGGATTATAAAGAGACTGAATATGGCCTTTTGCTGAATATTCCAAAAAACAAACAAGATAAAATTGATACTATCATCGAGGTTGAATTATAGAATCACCATACTTTAAGCATAATTTCAAAAGGCTTCTTCAATAACAGGAGCCTTTTTTTTATTCATTCTAAATAAACACATAATGTTTTCAACATATTTAATTATCTATATATTTAGCCTCACGAATGAAAATACTTTGATATTTTGCAACTTTTAGCAGTTTTTATTGTTGATTTTCATGACTTCTTTCATAAAAAAAACATTAATAAATTAACTCGATATGTTTGATTTAGATCTGATTAAAAACGTTTACAGCCAGTTATCTGAAAGGGTAAAAAAAGCACAAAAAAAGCTGAACCGCCCAATGACCTATGCTGAAAAAATTCTTTATGCCCACTTATACCAAACACAGCAACTCGACCAATTTGAACGGGGAACTGATTATGTTGACTTCGCTCCCGACCGTGTTGCCATGCAGGATGCCACAGCACAAATGGCGCTTTTGCAGTTTATGAATTCAGGAAAAGAAACCACTGCCGTGCCTTCTACTGTTCATTGCGACCATCTTATCCAGGCGCAGGTTGAAGGAAAAACCGATCTCAGTGTTTCAAAGGATGCAAACAAAGAAGTTTTCGATTTTCTGGAATCGGTTTCCAATAAATACGGAATCGGGTTCTGGAAACCGGGGGCCGGTATTATTCACCAGGTAGTGCTCGAAAATTATGCATTCCCGGGTGGAATGATGATTGGAACCGACTCGCACACACCGAATGCCGGCGGGCTCGGTATGGTTGCCATTGGCGTTGGTGGCGCCGATGCCGTTGATGTAATGGCCGGAATGCCCTGGGAATTAAAAATGCCCAAATTGATTGGTGTTAAACTTACCGGTAAATTAAGCGGCTGGACAGCACCCAAGGATATTATTCTGAAAGTAGCCGGAATTTTAACTGTGAAAGGTGGAACCGGTGCAATTGTCGAATATTTTGGTGAAGGCGCTGAATCAATTTCGGCAACCGGTAAAGGAACAATTTGTAATATGGGGGCTGAAGTTGGCGCCACTACCAGCTTATTTGCCTACGACGAAAGCATGGAACGATACCTGAAAGCAACCGGTAGAGAAGAAGTTGCAAAGCTGGCAAGTGAAATAAAAGATGCACTTGCTCCCGATGCTGAGATTTACGAAAATCCTGAAAAATATTACGACCAGGTTATCGAAATAAATCTTTCGGAACTTGAGCCCCACATTAACGGGCCGTTTACTCCCGACCTGGCAACTCCGGTTTCAAAAATTAAAAAAACCGCCAAAGAACACGGCTGGCCGATAAATGTCTCAGTTGGTTTAATTGGAAGTTGTACCAATTCCTCTTACGAAGATATTTCGCGCGCTTCGTCCATTGCCAAACAGGCAGTTGACAAAGGTCTGAAATCAAAGTCGGAATTTACCATCACTCCCGGTTCTGAACAGGTTCGGTACACCATAGAGCGCGATGGATTTATTGACATTTTCGAACAAATGGGAGGCAAAGTTTTTGCCAATGCCTGCGGGCCGTGCATCGGTCAGTGGGCACGCCCGGGAGCTGATAAAAATGAAAAGAATACCATTGTCCATTCATTTAACCGGAATTTCTCGAAACGTAACGACGGGAATCCAAATACCCACGCATTTGTAACATCGCCCGAGCTGGTAACAGCCATTGCTATTTCAGGCCGGCTCGATTTTGACCCGATCAGCGATACGCTGGTAAATGAAAAAGGAGAAACTGTAAAACTCGACCCGCCAACAGGGTTTGAACTGCCCACCAAAGGATTCGATGTAAAAGATCCGGGCTACCAGGCTCCGGCCAAAGATGGTTCAAAAGTGGATGTTTCAGTCGATCCGGACTCCAAACGGTTGCAGTTACTGTCGCCTTTCGATTCGTGGGACGGAAAAAACATTACCGGCGCAAAGTTGCTCATAAAAGCCCTTGGTAAATGCACCACCGACCATATTTCAATGGCTGGTCCGTGGCTTCGCTTCCGGGGCCATCTCGATAATATTTCGAACAACCTGCTGATTGGTGCTGAAAATGCATTCAACAATGAATCGAACAAAGTTAAAAATCAACTTACCGGTGAGTACGGGAAAGTGCCTGATGTGCAGCGTGCTTACAAAGAAAAAGGAATTCCTACTGTGATTGTAGGCGACCACAACTACGGTGAAGGCTCATCGCGCGAACATGCAGCCATGGAGCCCCGACATCTCGGAGTTTGTGCAGTTTTGGTAAAATCTTTTGCCCGCATCCACGAAACAAACCTGAAGAAACAGGGAATGCTGGGACTCACCTTCGATAATGAAAACGATTACGATCTGATTCAGGAAGACGACACATTCAATTTTGTGGATTTAAATGAATTTGCACCGGGCAAACAGCTCACTGTTGAAGTGGAACATGCCGATGGTTCGAAAGACACCATCAAAATGAACCATACTTACAATGCCCAGCAAATTGAATGGTTCAAGGCTGGTTCGGCGCTGAATTTAATCCGGAAGCAAAATCAATAATCTGCCATCCGGCAAAAGCTAATTCCAGTGGTTTTTTAAATTCATCGCGAAATGATTTTGCCGGCACAAGTGGTAAAAATATGTCTTTGAAATAACAGAAATACAAAACAAAAAATTTACAGTAAACATGACAAAAATTAAAGTTCAAAATCCGGTTGTGGAACTCGACGGTGATGAAATGACCCGGGTAATTTGGGAATTTATCAAGCAGAAACTGATCCTCCCCTACCTCGACATCGATCTGAAATATTACGACCTCAGCATCGAAAGCAGGGATGAAACCGATGATCAGGTAACAGTTGATGCTGCAAACGCCATAAAAAAATACGGAGTGGGCGTTAAATGCGCCACCATCACACCAGATGAAACCCGTGTGGAGGAATTTGGATTAAAACACATGTGGAAATCGCCCAACGGCACCATCCGCAACATTATAGGAGGAACCGTTTTCCGCGAACCGATTTTGATTAAAAATATTCCGCGCCTGGTGCCTGGCTGGAAAAAACCCATCTGCATCGGGCGTCATGCCTACGGAGACCAGTACCGGGCCACAGATTTTCGAACCAAAGGAAAAGGAAAACTTACCATCACCTTTACTCCCCAGGATGGCAGTGAACCCATTTCGCACGAGGTTTTCGATTTTGAAGGCGACGGAGTTGCCATGGCCATGTACAACACTGACGAATCCATTCGTGGATTTGCACGTTCGTGTATGAACCAGGCACTTATGAAAAAATGGCCGTTGTACATGTCAACTAAAAATACCATTCTTAAAAGTTACGACGGACGGTTCAAAGACATTTTCCAAGAGATATTTGAAAAAGAATACGAAGATAAATTTGAAGAAGCCGGAATTACTTACGAGCATCGTTTGATTGACGATATGGTGGCTGCTGCCATGAAATGGGAAGGCGGTTTTGTTTGGGCCTGCAAAAACTACGACGGCGACGTTCAGAGCGA
>DATFJO010000532.1:0-6310 GCA_035269145.1 Tangfeifania sp.
CAAAATAGCAATTGAAATCAGAGGTTCTTCATCTCAAATGTTTCCCAAAAAATCATTCGGATTCGAAACCCGCGATGAAAACGGAATGGATATCGACTTTCCATTACTTGGTCTGCCTGAGGAAGAAGACTGGATTTTATACGCACCCTATTCAGATAAAACACTTATCCGAAATGTGCTGACTTTTTCACTTGCCACTCATCTTGGCCATTATGTGCCGCGCTGCCGTTTTGTTGAACTTTTTATTAATGATGAGTATTGGGGCGTATATGTTCTGATGGAAAAAATAAAAAGGGAAAATACCAGGGTGGATATTGCCACATTGAACCCCGGTGAAACCGAAGGCGAAGATTTAACCGGCGGTTACATTGTGAAAATTGACAAAACAACCGGAAGCGGGGGAGACGGATGGCATTCAAAATATAAAAATGCGAACGGGAATTCAACTTATTACCAGTATGAAGTGCCTGGTGACGATGAAATTGTATCAGAACAGAAGAACTATATTCAGAATTATATTGATGAATTTGAAGATGCCGTTTATTCTAAAAAGTTTGAAGGAGAAGGCAGCTATCGCGATTATATCGATGTGCTGACATTTATCGATTTTATTTTAGTAAGCGAACTTACCAAAAATGTAGATTCGTACCGGTTAAGTACTTTTTTACACAAGGATAAGGGTGGGAAGCTGAATGCCGGACCTATTTGGGATTTTAACCTGGCATACGGCAATGCAGATTACCACAATGCCTGGACTGCCTACGGATTTCAGATTCAGGCAAAGTTGGAAGGTGACCATTGGGGAAATCCTTTTTGGTGGCCCAAACTTTGGGAAGACAGGATTTTTGTCAATCAGATGAAATGCCGGTGGAACGAAATGCGTGACGAAGCATGGTCGAATCCGCAAGTTTTTCAAATAGCGGACAGTCTTGTGGCTGCAATGGGAAACGCTGTTAACCGAAATTTTAACCGCTGGCCGGTTTTGGGCGAACATGTGTGGCCCAATTACTACGTTGGTGCAACACATGAAGCTGAAGTAAACTGGATGAAAAACTGGCTCGAATCGCGTCTTTGGTGGCTCGATTCCAATTTGCCAGGCAATTGCGGCGAGGATGTTCCCGGGTTGATCGACGAATTTGAAGCAACTGTTTATCCCAGTCCGTTTAGTTCAGAACTTAACCTGGGAATAGCCAGCGACGTTAATATTACTCTCACGTTCAGATTATTTAATTCTAACGGTTCACTTATTAAAATCATCCCTTTTTCTGTGGTTAAAGGCGAACAGGAATTTTCAATCAATACAGATCACTTGCCCGGTGGATTATACATTTATACCCTTGAAAAAGGATATGAGATTATTCAAAAAGGAAAACTTGTAAAATATTAATTGGTTGCAGATTAAACCGCCTATTTGGTTTTTTCGTTAAAAAAGAATGGTTCAGTGAACATCGCGGGAGAATTGTTTTAAGGATTATTTAATTTTGTTTTTGAATATTTTTTTGAATTTGGCCACTTTGGGAGCTACAATAAACTGGCAGTATGGCTGGTCCTCGTTCCTTTCAAAATAATCTTTGTGATAATCTTCGGCTTTGTAAAATGTCTCGAATGGAGCTACTTCTGTTACAATTGGCTGGTTATAAATGTTTTCTTTTTCAAAATACCGGATAACCTCTTCTGCAGTTTCTTTCTGGTATTCGTCATGGTAAAAAACTGCCGAGCGGTATTGCGTTCCTACATCGTTGCCCTGGCGGTTCAGTGTGGTCGGGTCATGTGTCATAAAAAAAACTTCCAGAATTTCTTTGTAACTGACAACTTCCGGGTTGTAGGAAATCTGCACCACTTCGGCATGGCCTGTCCTTCCGGTACAAACCTCACGGTAAGCCGGATTTTTGATGCTTCCGCCACTGTAACCCGGAACAACATCAACAACTCCTTTTAATTCTTTGTAAACAGCTTCGGTACACCAGAAGCAGCCACCGCCCAATGTTGCCTTTTTCAGTTCTTTCTCCATATTATCTGTAATATCTATGTTTGTTGTTCAATTCTTTATTTCCTGAATCTGAAGCGTGCGAATACTTTTTTTTCAAATTCCCATGCAAAGCGAAACTGTCCGAACAGGGAACCGATGATTAAAAAAAGAACCTGATACGATGGAAATATTATCAAAATATACATCGGAACTTTAATCCATAAACTGGTATCGGGAGTAATTCCAATCCAGCCAAAAACAGCCTTGCGCACAATAAGCACAGCACTTCCTGTGAAAGCAAAAGCCAGGAAAATAAGAACGAGTTGAACATTGCTTTTAATGTTCCATTTGCGCTTTAGTTTTTCAAGCATCCCAAGTATTTTAGTTGTTCTGAATAACAAAACAGGAAACAAGATGTTTTAGCGGATTCCTAAATTTGGTGGGTTTGGTAAATGATGTAACCGTAGATTGCGAAACGTAAAAACCTGAAAAGTGCATAGCGCAAAAAACGTTTTGCCGGATATCCTGAAGCTCCCACAAGCATACTTGCTGCCGACCAGGGAAGTGGGGTAAGCGCGGCTACAATAATCAGAAACAATCCGTACTTTTTGAGTTTGGGCCACAAATTCTGAAAAAACCGAATCCGGATGTAACGAAATGTTACCCGTTTGTGTAAAAACTGGCCCACAAGAAACGTAACATATCCCATGGCATACGACACTCCGGCAAAAAAAGCAATGTTCCACCAATAGTGCGTTACATCGGCTTTGTTTACCGCCCAAATCATAAACAACTCAGGTGGAATTATTCCAAAAAACAACTCCGAGGCAGTGTAAATAAGATAGATAACATTTGGTCTTGCATAAAATTGTTGTATCCAGTATTCGGGATTTTGGGCGTAAATAATTTTTCGGAAAAGCCAGTAAGCGGCTATCAATAATCCAAGCCAGACTAATCCTTTTAGTCCGTTTCTGATTAAAAACCGCATGCGTGAACTTATTCTCATGGCTTATTTCTGTGTTCCCTTTTTAAAGGCGCGAAAAATACAACAAATATTTTAACCGTCCTTTTAAAGTGCTGCTCAATAACAAAAATGTTGCCAGAGGAAGAATTGTTCAAATTTAAAAGAACCCAAATGCACTGTTTCCTGTTCCGCCAAGTTGTGCGAAACTTATTTTGGCATAATGCCAGACTTCAATTTTTTTATTGTTGCATTCGGCTGGGTGCCATTTTTTTCTGATTCGTTTCAGCGTTTGTTTTGCTTCCTTTTCAAGAATATTTTCAGCGGGAAATACGGTACTGAAATTTTCCATTTTGCCTTCTTCATTAATCTTGAATTTAACAAAGATGTCGCCGGTTAAATTGTTCTTTTGTGCATCTATGGGGTACCTTACTTTTCGGGCAATTTCCATTTTAAATTCATTTTTTCCTCCCGGAAATTGCGGTTCAACAGTTATATTCAGGCTGCTGTCAACCGGGTGGAACAAAAATTCTTCGGATGTTTGTTTGCCCCTGAAAAATGCCACGCGGGCCATTGGTTTTTCATCCGAATCAAAAAGAATTCCCCCGCCGTGAAGGTTCAGCGGAAAGCCTTGCAACGCACTTCCCGAAAAAATTAGACTTCCGTTTTTATCGAATTCTTCTACCTGAAAACCGACATCCTTTTTTATCAGTTTACGGACTTGATAATCGCCTTTTCTTTTTTTGTTTTCGAAGATGTAAAACACCGAATCTGATTTTTGAACCACTGCCGATTGAAATACGGGGGCTCCCCACTTTCCGCTAAGATGTGCCGAGCTGTAAATTTCAAAAGTGCTGTCGTTCAGTACTTTTTGTTCAAACTTTACAATGGCGTTTTCCGGTGAGTTGTACAGCATTCCGTTTGCATACATGTAAACTGTTTCCTGGGCGCAGGTGTACGAAGCGCAAAAAAATAAAATTGGCAGAATGAAATGCGTAAAAGCAGGAGTTGAATTTTTCATTTTAGCTCAAGGTTTTGAATGTTCTGTTTGAATAAATCGTAAGTAAGACTGATTATTTTTATGTTGAAAAAAGATATGATTTAGACATAAATCCCGCAACTATTTCCATTTTCCCTGAAGCAGGTAATTGCTGATATTGGTTAATTGCTGGTCGTTCAGATTCGGGAAACCTGCCATTGGCGGGTAATCCATTCGTTTGCGCCCCGGTTCTTTAATCCATTGTTTTAAAGCTTCAAGGTTGTTTTCGTAAATCGGAACAATTTCAGTAAGCGGCGGCCCAACCAGTCGTTGTGCGGCTGCATGGCAAACAGAGCAGTTGGTTTCGTACAATTGCTCACCGGGCGAAAGTATAGTTTGTGTTTCGTCAGCCGGAGTTAGCTCATTGTTTCTGGCTTTTTCCACGGCCTCCCAATGGGCTGCAGTTCGTTCAGCCATCATTTGCCTGTGAGTTTTCAGTGCATTTTCGCGGTACAGGTGGCGCCCGGTTCCCATAAAACTAACCAGAATGAAAAATAAAACCACCACCACGTAAAACCGCCGGCTGATAATTTCGTTTTTTTCATTGATTAGTTTCCAAAGCTGGTAAATAACGATTGTTGCAACAGTTACTCCCCCTGAAATCACCCCTAATAATCCCCAGGTTACGCCCTGGCTGGGCAGCGTGATTAATAAAAGCGGCCCGAAAATAAACTGCATTCCCGTGGCAATAAGTGCCAGGTTCAGCATCTGTTTTTTTATGTCGGTTTTGGTTATCGATTCATAATTATCAACCAGTTTAAAACTTTTCCGGCCAAACCACCAGGCCAGAAAAAATCCGGAAATGGCCATACTTGCGGTAAGGAAATGCAGGTAGCGGGGAAAAACATTTGGCAAAGTGAGAGCATCGGTAAAACCTTTCACTACCCCCCATTTTTCAGGAAAAAGCATCAGGTTGATATTGGTAAGGAAAATGAATGGAATCATTAAAAAACTCACAACTCCAATGCCCAGAATGCCAATGTGAAGTGTTTTGTTATCTTTCAGCCGGTCCCATGAATATTTGTGCAGGTATAAAACCAAGAATGCCACAGTAACCCACGGAACGATTGAAATCCACATGTTGCCGGTCAGGGCATTGGCCGAATAAAAATAGACGGTATATAACACATTAATCGACAGCAATGGTGCAACACCCAAAACCACTGCCAGGCTTTTGTTTACCGTAATGGTGCCGGCAATTTCGCGGGCCAGGGTATCGTAATCTTTGTTCTTTAATCCACGCACTTCATACCAAAAAGTAAGAATACTGCCTCCAACCATAAGGTTGATAAACAAAATGTGCAGAAGAAAAGAAAGGATCAATACAACAACAAGTATCCATTCGGCCATGGGCAGCGGTAAAGGGATATCTTTCGGGACAGGGATTTGAGTTAACAGTGAAGCTATCATTTTTCGGTTGTTTTCGGTTTAATAATCCAGTTCTTTTACCTCGACTCCTTTTAGCTGTGCGCCTTCCATTCTTTTGGGCCTGCTTTGCTGTTGAATAATATAAAAGGCCAGCGCTTCCAGTTCTTCATCATTTCCCGGGAATGGCGGCATGTAATACCTAATATTATGCATGTTCTTCATGTAGGCTTTCATTGCATCTGCAACAAGCGGTTTTTCTTCGCCGTACATCAATTCAAAATTGCGAACCACCGAGTTTATTCCATGAGTGGTATGGCAGCGTGTACAGGTCAGGTTAAAAATAACTTCTCCTGCCTCTGTTTTATTTTCTTCAGTAATTTCTTTTATAGAGGAATAGGGTGTATTTTTTAACAATCCGGTTTGCTGGTAAAGGGGGTATTCTTCCTTTAAAAATCCATTGGCATACATATAATCGCCAATAACATAAGGTTTGCGGATGAATTCGCGTACTCTTTCAAAGGTTCCGAGAAACAGGAACGATGCCAGTACAGGAATAATGAGCAGGTATTTTGGTAGCCTGCGGGGTGCAAAAACTCCTAAAGTTCCAATAGCAAACCCAATGGCGCTAACACCTATTATTACGGTAATCAGGGAATCGTACCACTCCTGAAACTGTTGGGTGGTAATTGCAACCGGCAGATTGCCGATCATCGAGCGCGGAATGTACCAGTAGTAAGTAAATGCGCCAACTACCGCAAGCGGCATCCAGAGCAATATCCAAAATGAGATATGCCGTAAAATTCCGGGGCGCCACTGGTTTTCTTTTTGCAAGAAAAACATCGTAGCCAGCAGGGCCACACATCCGGCCATCATCATGGCAACCGGTGCCCGGAAAATGAGTTGAGGAAAATAGAGGGGATTGACAAACCCGCTGAGCATTGTTTTTCTTTCTTCCCAGCTACCCGGGTCCATC
>DATFJO010000533.1:0-4061 GCA_035269145.1 Tangfeifania sp.
TACATTTTTTCGCCGGCATGTTTCGAAGTGATATCAAACCCCATGTAGGATGGTGTAATCTTTTTCAGGTTGGCCGGTGATGAAATAAATTCCCAAACTTCGTCGATGGAAGCCGGCACTTTTTGTGTAGTATGCAATTGATAAAATCCCATAATTATTTAGCAATATTTTTTAGCATTCCTTTAAAAATCAATCCGTGGAAAGGCCATACTGAAAACCAGTAGATGCGGCCACCCAAACCCCGCGGGCGAAAGGTAGCAGTTTGATAAAGCGCATTGTTTTTAATATTGAATTCGAGCCAGGCTTCTCCCGGAAGTTTCATTTCGGCGTAAAGCAACAGCCGTTTTTCAGCACGGTTGGCATAAATCACCCGCCAGAAATCGAGCGAATCACCGGGTGTAATATCGCTGGCATTTTTCCGGCCGCGCCGCAAACCGACACCACCTACCAGTTTATCGAGAAAACCACGGATTCGCCAGAGCCAGTTGGCATAATACCATCCCTGCTGGCCGCCAATCGACCACACTTTTTTCATCACTTCATCCTCATCGCTTACCGCAATCTTCCGTTCATCTTTGAAACACCCGTGCACCGGCACTTCAATCAATTGCGAAATACCTTTTTCAAGTGCGTTCCCCGACAATGCATCGGTCCAGCTCGAAAGCACTTCCTGCTGGGCAATCTGGTCGAATGCCCTTTGAACAGCTTCTTCGTAGGAAAGCAAATTTATACCCAGCTTTTCATGTAAATCGTTTTCGCGGGCAATCACTTCCACTTTCATACTGTTTACAAGATTTACAGCCAGTTTATACGATGTAGAAGTCACAAAATAAAGCCAGTATGAAGACAATTTTGGTGTCATTACCGGAACCTGGATAATGGTGCGTTTCAGGTTGCGGACTTTGGCAAATTTCATCAGCATCTGGTTATACGAAAGAATTTCGGGACCGCCAATGTCAAAATTTTGGTCAAACGTTTCCTCGTTCATTAAAACGCCATATAAAAACTCTATCACATTGCGAATTGCAATGGGTTGCGATTTGGTTTTCAGCCAGCGCGGGGCGATCATCACCGGCAGTTTTTCAACCAAATCGCGAATGATTTCAAACGACGCACTCCCCGATCCAACAATAATTGCGGCTCGCAGTGTAGTCAGATGAAAATTACCTGAAGCAAGTACCTCTTCCACCTGTTTCCGTGAACTCAAGTGTTTCGAGAGTTTTTCTTCATTGATTATCCCACTTAGGTAGATGACCTGTTTTGCATTGGTTTGCTGAATTCTATCTTTGAAATTTTCAGCAGATTGTTTTTCAAGGTCTTCAAAATCGCCTTTTGGCGAAGACATTGAATGGATAAGGTAATAAGCTGCATCGATATTTTCAGGAACACTTTCAAGGGTTTTCTTTTGAAGAAAATCAACCTCAATCACCGTCAGTTTTGAGGAGTTGTATTTTGATGCATCGAATCGCTTTTTATCACGCACACAACAAACAACCTCATGTCCTTTTTCCAGCAAAACCGGTAAAAGCCGCTGCCCAATGTATCCGGTCGTTCCGGTTAACAAAATTCTCATTTTTTAAACTTTTAACGTTGACTTGATTTTTGTTTAAAATTCAAACTCTAAAAAATAAACAAAACTCATAGATAAAAGTTTTTGACTAACAATCTAATAAGAAAGCGGAATGGTAAGTCCAAGTTGAATTGCGTTGATCTCAGGGGAAACTAATAAACTCAAATTTTCGGTAAAGTTCATTTTCCGGGAATGCTGAATTCCCCACATTACCAAATCAAAAACAAAAAGAAAACTTCCCTGCAAAATCACTGAATTTCCGTATCCTTTTAAAAGATCATGCCGTTTTGAATTGTTTTCAGCAAGATGTTTCAGCAAAAATCCTGTGCCAATATAAAGCACATCCAGGCCGGCATTGATCAAGTAAAGCCGCTCTACTTTCGAATGTTCGCTCATCATTTCAGAGGTGCTCATTGATGAAATATCGGCGGAAAGATTGCTGTACAATGCAAACCCTGCGATGGAAAGATTAACAGTGTTCCAAAACAGGTTCATCTGGTGAAAATATTTCGACTGCCCTGAATTATGGGCCCAACCGTATGCACCAACGGCAATGTTGGCAATTGCCCAGGAGCCAAGCACATACATTCCGGTGTTATTGATGCTTACACTTTTTTCGTAAAAAGAATAATAATCGTTTTGAGCATCAGCAACTGAAACTGAAATCACCAAAATCAACAATGTAATCAATACCTGTTTTATCATTTTCATTTCTTTTTTGTGAATTTATTTACAGGCGGTTGGCCTGGCCGGGAATAACTAAAGGCGGCAATTTGTTTTACTTCGTGGTAATTATTCAGTCCGGAAATACAAACATCATCCACAGCATTTAAATCAAGATCTCCTTCGGGTTGAATAATATTTTCGGGCAGCAGCAAACTTACTATTTCGCCAACAATCATAATGGTATTGTTTGCTTTGATTGTGTATTCCTCCAAATACTGCATCCCCATTTTTATTTTGCTTTCCTGAACAAACGGTGCATAAAAACCCTCCCTGAATTCTTCCGTCAGGTTGCAAGCATCGAATTCAGAAACATTCTCATCAAATTTTGCTGAAGTGTAATGTGCCTTTCCAACAAAATTTTTGTGTACATGATTGATGGTGTAAAAACCGTTTTCTTTTATATTGTTGTAAGTATGCCGCGGAACAGATGCAGGCCGGAGCATAAAACCCAGCAAAGCAGGATTGGAACCAAGATGAATTACCGAACTGATAATTGAAATATTGCTGATTCCTTTATTTGAGCGGGTTCCAACAAGGTTGGCCGGTTTATAACCAGTAACACTGTTAATTAAATTCAGACGGAATATTTTATCCATTCCGCGAATGTCTTCCTTAGTAATTTCTTTTATTGAATTGGTAACCGACATTTTCAGCAAGTTTAAATTCGTAACAAATTAACCGCCAAAAAGATTTTGTGAAAAATGAGACAAATTTCAAAATGAGAGCGAAAGGGAAAAAATTTAAAAGCCCGGAATGATTTTTCCGGGCTTTTTACGTTGGCAATAATATCGTATTAAAATTTTGTTTTCAGTTCAATATCTTTCGAAAACATCATGGCAGTTTCGATGAGCGCAAGGTGGGAATAAGCCTGCGGAAAATTTCCCAGCAAACGTTTGGACTCAAAATCAATGTCCTCACTAAAAATTCCGAGGTGATTACTGTAAGTCAGCAACTGATCAAAAATCTTTTTTGCTTCCTCCCTCTCTCCTATTTTATAGAGCGACTGAATCAGCCAAAACGTACAAATGGTAAACGATGAAGACGGCAATCCAAAATCATCCCGGTTTTTATAGCGGTACATCAATCCGTCGCGGCTCAAATCGCGCTGGGTAGCTTTTACCGTACTGATATATCTTTCATCGTCTGCTTTAATAAAACCATACGCCTCCATCAGCAGTGTCGAAGCGTCCAAATCTTTAGAACCATAAGCCTGGGTAAATGCCTGCACTTCTTCGTTCCAGCCGTTTTCCAGAATATCTTTGCAGATTTCATTTCGCAACTTATCCCATTTCCCGATGTATTCATCGCGTTTGATGATTTCGGCAACTTTTATAGCACGGTCGACTGCCACCCAACAAAGTAGTTTGGAGAATATAAAATGACGCTGGTCGTGCCTGATTTCCCAGATTCCGCGATCGGGTTTTTGCCAGTTTCTTCTTACAATCCGCACAATGCTTCGGGTAATGGTCCAAAGTTCTTCGCTGTTTTGCAGCGAAACCTCGAAAAGATTAAACTGCTGGTAAATTACATCCATCAGGATGCCGTAAATATCGTGCTGTTTTTGTTTATATGCTGCGTTTCCAATCCGCACCGGCGAACTGTCTTCGTAACCAGTAAGATGCGTAAGAATGCGTTCGCGCAGGTTTTTCTCACGGTTGATTCCGTACATAATCTGAATCTTTTCGTCTTTGTCGGAACCCACATCGATGATAAAATTCATAAACCGTTCGGCGCTGGTCCAGTGCCCGATTTGTGTCATCATTTT
>DATFJO010000534.1:0-3038 GCA_035269145.1 Tangfeifania sp.
CACCTGAGCATTGAAATAATCGAGCAGATTAAATCCCTTCCGGCGGGGCAGCGGATTATTATTCTGACTGAAAAAATTACCTGCTGAAACATTTGCAGCCAGCCCAACTCCGGCAGTAGCCATACCGGAAGTTTTGATAAAAGTTCTTCGCCTCATTTTACCAGGTTTATTGGTTTGCGTTAAAGATACAATTTGGGAAGGAATGGGCAATGAAGAAATTGAATTAAGCTAAAAGATTCATTGGTTGATTAGTTCAAAGCTGGTTGATGCAATTCATTGTTCGCCGGAGATGCGGTGATGAAATAATCTCCTTCACTGAGTCTGATATTACCTGTTTCCAGACTTATATAATCTTGTAAATCCAACTTTTCACCATCCTTTCTCAGAATTATTTGGTGTTCTTCTTTGCCGGGTAAAGCCAGATTTGCCTTGCTACCCGGAGGTATTTTTATTGCAAAAATGTATTCACCAGATTTTTTCCGCCTCCAGTCAGATACGATTTCGCCAAAAGGTGATTCGTATGAACAGTTTACATACTCAAGTCCTTCAGGTGTAGAAGGAGTTATGAAAAATTCTTTAAATCCCGGATTCTCAGGATCTGGTTTTATCCCTGCCAGCCAACGGTAATACCATTCGGTTACTGTTCCAAACATGGGATGGCAATTGGAGTATGTATTATCACTCTCTTTCCAGGTTTCCCAAATTGTGGTTGCCCCTTTATCAATCATAAATCCCCATCCCGGAAATTCCGTGCTGTTTACAATTTCAAATACTTTTTCGGGGCCAACATATTCTGAAAGCGCTTCCAAAACATATTTGGTTCCAAATATTCCGGTATTAAAATGCCCGGAAGGACCATTATTCACGGCCATCAGCAATGAATCCCGAGCAGCATTCAAATCTTTTTCAGGAATAATATCGTGATAAAGCAAGGTAGAAAACAATGTCTGCCGGTTAATTTTTCCCTTTACCGGTTTATCCCAGAATTCAGCTTTTATCAGGCTTTTTAGTTTTTCTGAAAGCTTTTCATATTTCATTTCATTCTCTTTATCTCCCATCACCCGGGCAAATGTTTGCATAATCCGGGCGCATTGCAGGTAATGAGCTGTTCCCGTTAATTGCACCGGCACGGGTTCCATCGATTCATGATCACTGAGGCCTTCATCAACAATACCTTCAGGGTGAATCCGGGCAACTTTGTCCATCCATTTGATATTCAACTCATAAAGCTCTTTAATAATATCGGTATCGTTGTAATAAAGATAAAGGTAATACTGAGTAATTAGGAAAGCTGATTCCCAGCTTATTCCGCAATATTCTATTCCGGTATATGGAGCAGTGTCAACAAATATGGAATCATTCATGGCATCCACCCAGTCGTAAATTGTTTTGCGGTAGAATGTCTGCATATCAAAATTGTAAATAAACGATTCGCTGGTTGCATACAGATCGCCGCCGTAAGCAAATTTTTCCCTTGCCGGACAATCGGATTGAACGCTCACCAGGTTTGCCAGAAAAGTTCTTTCGGTAGCTTCCTGAATTGAATTTAACAAATTGGAAGAGCAGGAAAAACTACTTTCATTCTTAACATTTGAATGAATAAAAAGTCCTTTAATATCGGAAATCTGAGGTTTCTCATTAAGTCCGGTTATTTCCATATACCGGTAAACGTGGTAGGTAAATTCCGGGGTAAACCATGCTTCGGCAGTGTCACCTACAATGTAACTATCGGTTTGCCAGGCAATATCCGGGGCACCCGGACCGCCAACACCTTTACGTTTAATTTGCCCGGCAACGGTAGTCATCGGATTCAGTTTTCCATCGTCATATACTCTTTCGCCAAACCTGAAAGTAACAGTGTCTCCCTTATTTCCTGATAATTTCATTCTGTAGGTGCCGGTAAAATTAACTCCCATGTCTGCAATGAAAATTCCATTTTCGGGTGAATAAATTTCAACTGGCGTTAACTCCTTAACTACCTGAACAGGTGGGAAAAATGCTTTCTGCAATTCTCCCCTGGGGCTTTCTGCTTTTTGTGCAAAATTCCAGGAGGCATCGTCATAGCCGGGAGTATTCCAATCCAATATTTTCCTTCGGGCATCATATACATTACCAATATAAACATCGTTTTGTAATAAAGGACCTAATGCAAATTTCCAGGTGTTATCTGAAACAATTTCCCGTGTTTTTCCATTTGTGAGTGTTATTACAAGTTTTGCAATAAAAGCCGGGTTGCCAACTTTTTTTAAGTCGTTTCTTAAATTTCTCCGCCCCCATTTCCGCAGCGGAAGCGGGTTATAAAACCCGTTGCCCAGAGAAACACCCAAACAATTGGTTCCGTTAGCCAATGAAGATGTAACGTCGTATTCCGAATAATAAATTCGTTTACTGTAATCAGTCCATGCGGGATCAAGCACATTTTTTCCAACCGGTTGCGCATTGATAGTTGCCTTGTAATATCCGGCAGCCGTAATATAAAGCGTTGCGTTTTCTATTTCATTATCCACCGCAAATTCTTTTCGAAAAAGTGGAGACGGCCAATCGCGGTAGAAAAGTGAATCGTGCAACGGGAGTTCCCGGTCATCTGTAATCCATTCAGCTTTATCATTTTCGCCAAAAGCAACTTTATCAGTTTGCTCTGAAGTTTGTGCACAGGAAAATGCAATAAACAGAAATAAAACGATGGAATATTTTTTCATATGATTGATTTTAAGTTAAACGGATTAATCCAATCCATATAAACCGGTATTCCCTTTTTCCCAAAGTGGCAATAATTGCTCAACAATTTCAGGTTTTTCCCCGGCAATATTCATGGTCTCATTGGGATCATTCTGATGATCATACAACTCAATCACCGGCTCTGCATTTCTAAAATATTTTGTCAGTCTGTACCTGTCGGTCCGCAGCGAAATGCCATTCCTGTAATAACTAAAAGCTGCATTCTCCCAATTGATTAGCGGGCTGGAAACAAGTGGAACTAAACTTTTGCCATCGGTTTCATGGGGCATGTCCACATTGCATAATTCCATCAGTGTAGG
>DATFJO010000535.1:0-4257 GCA_035269145.1 Tangfeifania sp.
TCTTTTGTCCACAAACCCATATCAAGCAGGTGGACACCCCAGTCAGACATCAGACCGCCGCCGTAATCCCAGAAATGACGCCAGCTTCCGTGAAACCTGTTTTGGTTAAAAGGACGATCGGGTGCCGGCCCCAGCCAGAAATCGTAATCCACACCCTGTGGAACTTCAGAATTGGCAACCGGGAAATTACCCAATCCGTAATTAAAATTGGCCCAGATATTCACCTTTCGGAGCGTTCCGATTTCACCTGATTTTATCAGCCCCATCACATCTTTAAAAACTTTGTTGTCGCGTTGCTGCTGACCAACCTGCACAACCTGGTTATAACGGTTGGCAGCTTTCACCATAATGTTGCATTCACCAATGGTGTTGGCCATCGGTTTTTCCACGTACACATCTTTTCCGGCCTGCACGGCATCCACCATAATCAGGCAGTGCCAGTGGTCGGGTGTTCCGATAATTACCGAATCGATGTCGCTGCGTTCCAAAACTCTCCGGTAATCTTTGTACAATTCCGGAGACTGGTTGTAATCATTTTTTACGGTATTCGCACGTTCATTCAACACATTTTCATCCACATCACACAACGCAACACAGTTCACCTGTCCGGTATCGAGGTGGTGTTTTAAGATTCCAAATCCCATGTTTCGGCAACCAATTAAAGCTGTATTTACTTTGTCGCTGGCAGCCGTTTCTGCCGACCACGCTTTTTCAGGAATAACCGATGCAACACCAACTGCTGATGCTGCCAATGCTGATTTTTTAATAAAATGTCTTCTCGAAGGATTCATAAGCTATGTTTTATTTGATTTAAGTAGTTATTTATAAATTGAAGTTTTTGATTATTTAATTAGGGTTGCAATTATTCAACCTGGTATATCCAGACTCCGGATTCGGGATGTCTCTCCAAAAAATCGTCTTGCGCCCTGAAAGCCTGCCACTCTCTTTCATATTCCCCCAATCCTATGATGTAAAAATTGCCCTGTTTACCTAAATGAAAAGGATTATGCCCCTGGCTTTCCAATTCCGCAAAAAACTTATCGGCATTTTCTTTCTCTTTAAAACTGCCGGCCACAAGGTAATATTTTGATGAATCAGGCTCAATATATTTTACAGAACCGGTTGAATCATCAACTGAAGCAAAAGCTGCTGTATCTTTTTGTAACATTTTTGCAGAATCTTCAGCAACAGCAATTTTAACAGTGTCAGTGCGGAGTGAATCGGCTATTGCCGAAACAGGCTCTGCCTCATCCGGTGCGATATCAGTAATCACCGGTTTTTCATTCACTTCTGTAACAGGTGGTTTTTCTTCATTATTTTTCCGAATCATAAATATCCCCACAACAATTAGCGGAAGTAAAATCAACAAAAACCACAACCAGCCACGGTTCTTTTTTTCTTCTTCCATTTCTTCCGGAACTGTTTCAAGTTCTTTTACACCTTCAGAAGGAGGATCTTTTTCAAGGGTTTCTTTTTCTGGCAAATGCTCTTCAACAACAGCCGCAATTGGCGTGGCAGTTTCTTCTTTCTCTTTTTCCGTTTCATCAACAGGTTCTTCCGGAATTTCTTTTATGGGATAGGCTGTTCCCAACCCATAAGCGTCGAGCAGCAGATTTTCTCCTTCAAACGGATTAAACTGAATATTGTGCTGATCATCGTACTGAAATTCACCAATTTTTTCGAGGGTAACTTTTTCTCCTTTATCAAGCTGATAAAGCATATTTTCGCGATCTGTTTCGATTTTTTGCAGCGCCTCAAAATGTGAGATTCCTTCCTTTTCAGCAATGGTTGTTATGAGCAAACCGTCGTTGTTCCTTATTTTCTGATTAAAAGTAACCGTTTTCGACGGAGGTTTTATTTCACCTGATTCTTTATCGATTTCGGCCGGTTTATAGTTTGAAACAAATGCCCCGAATCCGGGAATAATCACGGTTTCATGTTCGGGCAACAACAGTTGAATATATTTTCCTAATTTCACTTATCTTGAATTTTATTGTAAAATTATAAAAACATCGCGTGCCGCAAGGTTTAAGTTTCATTAAATATTTCGGTAATAAAAGTAAATAAAACAAACAGTGGAATGAAATTCTTAATTTTACAGGAAAAACCGGCACAATGGGAAAAATTTTAGTTACAGGCGGAACCGGATACATTGGTTCGCACACCGTGGTTGAGTTGCAGGAAGCAGGATACGAAGTAATAATTATTGATGACTTGTCGAATTCGGGCATTGAAGTGCTTGACAGCATCGAAAAAATTACAGGCAAAAAACCGGAGTTCGAAAAGTTCGATCTTGCAAACAGGGAAAAAACTTTCGACTTTTTTATGCGTCAGCCCGGAATTGAAGCCATCATTCATTTTGCCGCTTCGAAAGCCGTGGGTGAATCGGTGGAAAAACCGTTGCATTACTACCGCAACAACCTGGTTTCGCTGATGAACCTGCTGGAATGCCAGCAAAAATTTGATGTGCCAAACATTGTTTTTTCATCGTCGTGTACGGTTTATGGCCAGCCCGAAAAATTGCCGGTTACCGAAGAAACTCCCCGAAAAGACGCGGAATCGCCTTACGGAAATACAAAGCGGGTAAACGAAGATATTATAAGCGACACCATCAAAGCCAATCCGCAAATCAAGGGAATTGCGCTGCGCTATTTTAACCCAATTGGCGCCCATCCGTCGGCACTGATTGGCGAATTGCCACTGGGAGTTCCGCAAAACCTCGTGCCTTTTATCACACAAACTGCGGCCGGTTTGCGCGACGAACTGAAAATTTTTGGTGATGATTACAACACACCTGACGGCTCGGCCATTCGCGATTACATCAATGTAGTGGATTTGGCCAAAGCACACGTAGTTGCGATTGAACGATTACTCCAGAAAAAATTCAAAAACAATTACGAAGTCTTCAACCTGGGAACCGGCAACGGGCTGTCAGTTTTGGAAATTGTGAAAGGTTTTGAAAAAGCGACCGGCGTAAAACTGAACTACAAAATTGTGGATCGCCGCCCGGGCGACATCGAAAAAATATGGGCCGACACTACCCGTGCCAACGAAGAACTGGGCTGGAAAGCCGAAAAAGAATTGGAAGAAACATTGCTCTCGGCCTGGGAATGGGAGAAGAAAATACGCAATATCTAAAAGGAATTGGCCGTAATCAGAAAGTAGTTGTATGTTACCAATGAGCGGTTTCTGAATCACAAAAAAATAGAATTACCTTTGCTGCGACCGGTAATTCAATATTTTACTGCCGGATAAAGTACATTTTCGATTATGAACAAAGATAACAGCAGACCAAACACCGGTTCAAAAAAACCTCAAACAAACAGTCTCGAAGTAAAAAAGCAGGAAGAACTGTTGAAATTTCTTATAGCAAACCTTCCGGATAAAAGCCGTAACAAAGTTAAATCGATCCTGAAAAACAGGCAGGTTTTTGTGAATGGAAAAGCAATTACCCAGTTTAACCATTTATTGGAACCGGGACAAATAGTAACCCTTGGAAAAAATACACCGCCCCCCGCTGCAAAACAGGTTTTTGGAATGACAATCGTTCACGAAGACAGGGATTTGATTGTGGTAAATAAAAAAGCCGGCCTGCTGACCATTGCTACCGAAAATGAAAAAAGGGACACTGTTTACAGCATTCTCAGCAACTATGTGAAAGAGCAGAATGAAACAAACAAAATATTTATTGTGCACCGCCTCGACCGGGAGACTTCCGGGTTAATGATATTTGCAAAAAACAGCGAAATGCAGGCGCTGCTTCAGGAGTCGTGGAAACAAACCATTTCGGAACGTAGCTACCTGGCAGTGGTTGAGGGGAAAATGGAAAAACCGGAAGCAACTTACCGCTCCTACCTTTTTGAAAGCAAAGTGTTTAAAATGCATTCTTCTCAAATTCCTGAAAAAGGAAAGGAAGCCATCACGCATTACTCAACCCTGAAAAACAATAACCAGTATTCGTTGCTGAAGGTGACCCTGGAAACGGGGCGTAAAAATCAAATCCGCGTGCATTTGCAGGATTTGAAACACCCAATTATTGGCGATAAAAAGTACGGTTCCAATTCCAATCCGATAGGAAGACTTGGACTGCATGCCTGGATTCTGGCATTCAGGCATCCGTTAACGGGCGAAATGGTTCGTTTTGAAACTTCCGTTCCTGGAAGTTTTTTGAAATTGTTTTAACAGCAGGTTTAAAACTGCTTTTCATTTCACCGGAAAAATGTAACTTTGATTTCAAAATTTTTAAATTATGAAGAC
>DATFJO010000536.1:0-6079 GCA_035269145.1 Tangfeifania sp.
ACAAAACTGCCCCTCGTTTGTAACGAGGGGTAAGCTGTTATGAGTTTGAAACTCAATATTTATTGAATAATTTCAACTTTAACATAACCCTCTACTCCTGAGTAATCACGGGCAGAGCTAAAGAGATACTCGTGTGACTGAGCTACAATTAAAGCTTTGACCGGATTTTCATGTGTGTAATTAATCCGTTGGTCGATTTTTTCATTTGTGTCTAAAAGTACTGCATGGTTTGTTTCCTGCCAGAATTTAAAATTCTTAATTCTGTTATCATATTTTCCAGCATACTGAAAACGATAAAGCATCCAATCTCTTCTGCTTTCAGGGATTTTTTGGATGAGTTTAATTATAGATTTTGAAGTAAATTTTTTGAAATCACGAATAATCTCACTCATTCTTGCATTGTTTCTTGCCTGACAAACTAAATGGAGGTGGTTAGACATTAAACACCAAGCATAAACTGTCAGACCTTTGTTTTTTATGCAAAAATTAAGCGAGTCAGTGATTTCAAAGCGATATTCAGTTCTTGTAAAAACATCTATCCAATCAACAACTGAGAATGTGAGAAAATAAACTGCATTTTGGTCGGCGATTATATAATTGTCTGCGGACATTTTTTGTTTGAAGGTACAAAAAATGTTTATTTTGTCGATAAAATCGACTTTCAGCTAACCCCTCGTTTCCGTTTCACTCAAACGAGGGGTAGAGATGCCTCTGCGTCATAGCGGTAAGTGATTCTATTTATTCTTTCCTGATTCAGCCACAATTATTATTTTTATGAAAAATACTTAAAGATGAAAGAACTCGATATTTACTGCTACAACACACATTCAAAACATACTTACCCTATGGGAACTTCGCTGCTCGAAATCAGCAAAGATCTCGATATTCAAACCGAAAATATGGTTTGTGGTGCAATTGTTAACAACCAGGTACGCGAACTTTCGTTTTGCCTGGTAAAACCCAAAAAGGTGGAGTTTATCGATGTTTCGCATCCCGATGGAATCCGAATGTATATTCGCAGTCTGATTTTTGTGTTGTACGCCGCTACAAAAGAGGTGTATCCGCATGTTTCGCTTCGGATTCAGAAAGGAATTTCAAACGGTTATTTCTGTGAACTCACCGGTTTTGGCCGCGATATTACACAACATGATATTGAGCTGATAAAAAAAGAGATGCACGGCCTGATAGCAAAAGACTTTCCTTTCATAAAAAAAGGAATGCTGACGGAAGACGCCGTGGAACACCTGATGCAGGAAGGCCTGGAAGACAAGGCAATGCTTTTTGAACAACAGGGACATCTTTTTTCAAGCCTTTATTACCTGGGTGATTTGGGCAACTATTTTTACGGGCACCTGCTGCCGTCCACAGGCTATTTATCAACTTTTGGCCTTGAAAAGTATTACGACGGTTTGTTGCTTCGAATTCCCGATACCGATAATTTCCAGGAGCTGATGCAAGCGCCGGAACAAAAAAAACTGTTTGAGATTTACCAGGAACACAAAGACTGGGCGGCGCTGCTCGATGTTTCGACAATCAGTCATTTGAATGAATATACCATCAAGCGGCAGGGCGGCCACATCATAAAAATTGCCGAAGCGCTGCATGAGAAAAAAATTGCTGAAATCGCCAATACTATCCATGCCCGTAACGGCGATATAAAAGTGGTGCTGGTAGCCGGTCCGTCGGCCTCGGGGAAAACAACTTTCAGCAAACGGCTGGGTGTGCAACTGGCAGTAAACGGAATGCATCCTTTCCAGATTTCGCTCGATAATTATTTTGTTGACCGCGAACATACTCCGTTAGATGAATACGGCAATTACGATTTTGAATCGCTCGAAGCCATCGATATCGAATTTTTTAATTCGCAGTTACTTGAATTGTTTAAAGGAAAAGAAGTGCAGTTGCCCAAGTTCGATTTTCAGCATGGTAAACGTGAAGTGAACGGACACAGATTGCGACTCAGACAAGGCGATGTATTAATTGTGGAGGGCATTCACGGGATGAATCCGAAATTGCTGACCGATGTAAAAGAGGAAAATACATTCAAAATTTTCATTTCAGCCTTGACGCAGATTTCGTTTGATGAACACACCCACATTTCCACTTCCGATAACCGCCTGATTCGGCGCATTACCCGCGACAGCAAGTACCGGGGATACGGTGCTACAGATACCATAAAACGCTGGCCCTCGGTTCGGCGCGGCGAGGAGAAGAATATTTTTCCGTACCAGGAAAACGCCGATGTGATGTTTAATTCGGCTGCACTTTACGAATTGGCAGTACTGAAAAAATATGCCGAGCCACTGCTGAAACAGGTTTTGGAGAACCAACGGGAATATATGGAAGCCATGCGGCTGTTAAAATTTCTGTCCTATTTCAAACCGATTGAGGATGAAGAAATTCCGCCTACTTCACTTCTTCGCGAATTTTTGGGTGGCAGCAGTTTTATTTATTGATGATTAAATGTTGTTTAGTTACCCTTCGACTACGCTCAGGGTGACTGTCAGACTGAGCGTAGTCGAAGTCTGCTAGCTCTAATTAAACGACATTAATTACTGATACTGAAAATTATCCTTCGTTTGAAAGTTCGGGGTCTTCGGCCTGTGTAAGAATCCGGCGGGTGTCCTGAAATTCAAAAAGTTTACCGAGAAATTCGGGAACAGTTTTGGTAGCCATGCTGTTGGGTGAGTTGGTGAGGAAAACAATGCCCACATTTTCGTTTTCGCACAGTGCAATTTCAGCTTTATAGCCATTCACGTAACCACCATGATAGGCCACTTTTCGGCCTTTGTACCCTACAATTCTCCAGCCGATGGCGTATTGCTTGGAATCCACGCGGTTCCAGTTTCTGAAATACCTGCGCGAAAGATAGGAATTCACCTGCGGCGTAAAAACGGCTTCGTGTACATGTGGACTGACAACCGGATTTTTCTTATTCAGCAATGCTTTCAGAAAATTGGTCATGTCCGACAGACTGGCGTTCACACCTGCTGCAGGAGCGGTGCTGTAGTAACGGTCGTTGAGCCGCTGTGCCCAGTACCTGCCTTTTCCGCGGGCATGCGGATATGCTTTGTTCGGGTTGTTTTTAAACGATTCGAAATCAGTAGTTGCATCGTTCATTCCGTAAGGTTCAAAAACCTTTTCGTGAAGGAGCTCGCCGTAATTACGTGCGGTTTTTGCACGCAGAATAGTGTCAATCAGGCTGAACATTACGTTTTGATAGCCATAAACTTTCCCGGGTTCAGCAGAAATATCTACCTGTTCGAGCATATTCATGATACGGCTGACCGAAACTTTTTCTTCAACCATATTGTCGTAGGCGTGCGGAATGAGCCCTGATGTGTGGCTCAACAAATTACGAATACTCAGTTTTTTTGTGCTGTTCGGGTTTTTCAGGCGGAAACCGGGAATGTGGTCCACCACTTTATCATCGAGCGGGAGGATATCTTCTTCATTGAGAATACCGGCCAAAACGCCTGTGACTGCTTTTGATACCGATGCCAGGCGAAAAACCGTGTGTTCGTCAACAGGAGCGCTTTCCCCGGCTTTTCTAACCCCAAAGCAATTTGAATAAGCCACGCGGTCTTTGTAAACAATCGCCACTGCAGCGCCAACTGTCCCCGAGGCTTCAATTTCTTCTTTCAGCCAGGTTTCGTATTCATCAATAACTTTTTGGATTTCGAGGGGGCGTGGTGCAGGCTCCGGTATCGGAGGCAGGGTGTCGCGCATTGCGGCAAAGCGTTCATCGCTTCCCGATGACATAATTTGCTGCTGCGAAAAAGCAACCAATACAAGTAAAATTGATAAAAATAAAAATCCTTTAACTCTTTTCCTCATCCGGTTTTTATTTCGTCCCTCTAAGAGAAGTTTCATGTAATTGTGGCGCAAAATAGAAAAAGTAAGGTTAATACAAAAAGAATGTGTTGAATTTTTATGAAATTGAAGTTGTTATTAACATCTTATCTGTATTTGCTGCTGATAATCAGGTGGCAAAATTATTTTGCGTGAGGATTGTGCTTCATGCCAGAAAACGCTTCTGCCAAAAATTCAGACAAAAAAACTTGTGGATATGTAACGAATACGTTACATTTGCTTTGTGAGAAAAATTGATATTACAGAGTACTGTTTGGACTTCATAGACAAGCAAGGGAAAAGAGTTTCGGACAAATTCTTTCAGCTTGTCGTGATTATGGAAGAAGTCAAAATTGTTCACACGAATTTTGTAAAGAAATTGACGAACACAAAATTTTATGAACTTCGGATTAAAGCAGGAAATGAATACCGGGTTATAATTTTTGCAATTGACCATTTGAACTTTTCAGAATGTACTAAAGCCGTTTGCTTAAATGGATTTATAAAAAAATCAAACAAAGATTATTTGAAAGCCATAAAAGAAGCAGAGAAAATTTTGGAAGAGTACTTAAAAAACAAAGAATTATGAAAATATATAAAGCAAAAGACCTATTGACCGAACGTTACGGAAAAAAGGGTTCAGAAAGTCGGGAAAAATTCCATGAAAGCGCCTACTCCTACTATTTTGGTGAAACTATAAGAAATAGAAGAAAAGAACTGAAGATGAGCCAGGAAAAACTTGCAGAAATTGTTGGAAAAAAAAGGCCGTATATTTCACGTATCGAAAATGGTGAAGATGTTAGAATGTCAAATTTATTATTAGTGGCTAATGCTTTGGATTTGACAATTCAATTAACGACCAGATAAAAGGCATGAAAGTACAACATGGTATAGCCACAATGGTGGGGTTCGGTGTTGATTTTACGGCATCTGCACCGCCTGGGCTTTTGACTCGGTGGATAGTGACGAAGTCCGTAAATCTGCTACTTTGGATATACCAGGACCGTTATACTCAATTTCGGTAATTTCCAAATCGAGCCAGGTCCACGGGCCGTCCTCCAGCATCCATGTCGATTCCATTTTTACCGGAATCCGGTAACCGTTTAAATTTTTGGTTTCTTTTACCGTTATAATCCATTCGTGGCGTTTGGCTCCGGGTTCATTTCCCCGAAACCGGAGAGCCGTGAATTTTTCCAGATCTCCGTTTTCATCAAAATAAAAAGTGCCTGAACCTGTTGTTCCCGCTACTTCAAGCGTTGCGCGTGCCGAAGAATTATCCAGTTTTTCCCATTTGATATCAGGACTGAGCGCAGCCGATGGAAACCACACTATTTCACCCAGATAACGTTGCAATGTTCCTTCGTCGATTTTTTCACCCGATTCATTTACCACGTTGAAAAGCGAATGCATTTTTATCAGCATTTGCCCTTTGCCATTTTCAAATTTATCGCGCCCTTTAATTTTTATGAGGGGAGACATTTTCAAATCAACCGTCCAGATGAATCCCGGCGGGTTAACCGTAAAAAACTGTTCTGCCGTGGCATCTAACCATTTTGTCTGTTCCGGTTTTAATTTCATTTTGGCATGTTGTTTCAGCCAAACAGTGCTGATTTTTTTCTTGCCAATTACCCCGGCACTTTTCAGCCATTTTTGTACCGGCTCGGGCAATTCATTTAAATCTTCCTGCTGAACAATTTCTGCGTTTTGGGCTTCCGACCGGTTGAACAATAAAGAGCGTTCGTTATCGATTTTACGGTCGAATAATTGTGCTGAAAACGCAGTGATAATCGTAATTAGCAGAACGATGTTTGGAACAGTTCCCCATTTTGCATCGGCCCAGAAACTGATGATAAGAATCTGCGAGATAACCAGCCCTGTAATTCCGACAACCCACCAGAAATTTATTTTCTGCCAAAACAAAATTCCGGCAGAAATTAGCAGCAATCCTGCCATTAGCCACAAAACGCCCACCGGCCGGGAAATAACCGCCGAAAGTTCTTTTATTTGAGCGAGTTGAAATGCTTTTACAAATCCCGTAAAATGGACAAGACCGTGAATAACGATAAGCAGACTAAATGCAATTTTCATTTTTGTTTTTGTTAATGAGTTCGTAATACACCTTGGTCGATTCCCAACTCATGCCGCCAATTAATCCGATGGTTTTCATTTGAGTTGATTATTCAGAATAGATTTCTTTCATTACTTCAATTTTTTCTTCGCTTTCAGC
>DATFJO010000537.1:0-10795 GCA_035269145.1 Tangfeifania sp.
CCGTGGACGGAAACCAGGACGAACGTGAAAGCGCAATTCACCAGGGAGCTACGTGGCCCTGGCTGATGCAGTTTTTTGTGGAAACGTATCTGAAAATCCATGGCCGGGGAGGCCTTCCGTTTGTCAAACAACTGATGGAAGTTTTTGAGGAAGAGATGACCGAACACTGTATTGGCACGCTGTCGGAATTTTACGACGGCAATCCTCCACACAAAGCACGTGGCGCTACATCGGCAGCATGGAATGTGGCAGGTGTTTTTTACGCAATGAACCGGGTTCAGAATTATAAAGATTAAAAATTGCTGGTTATGAAAGTATTAATGTTTGGCTGGGAGTTCCCGCCACATATTTCCGGAGGTTTGGGAACCGCTTGTTACGGGCTAACCAAAGGGTTGGCCGAATTGAAAAACATCGATGTACTTTTTGTGGTCCCCAAAGAACACGGCGACGAAAACCAGAATACCATCAAACTGAAAGGAGCCAATACCGTTGCGCTTCAAGAAAAAGCGATTGAATTTGAAAGAATTCAAAAAAAGATGGAAACCCTGGAGGTTCATTCCGAGATTATTCCCTACACAACTGAAGAAGAATTTTGGGAACTGAAAAAGAAACGTTATCCGGCAAAAGCAAAATTTGTAAAAACCGACGACGGACTGAAAATTAATTTCACCGGAACTTACGGATCGGGCCTCATTGAAGAAATAAAAAATTACGCGCTGGTTG
The DNA here is from genome assembly GCA_035269145.1 of Tangfeifania sp. Taxonomy (GTDB): domain Bacteria; phylum Bacteroidota; class Bacteroidia; order Bacteroidales; family Prolixibacteraceae; genus Tangfeifania. The sequence goes on from DATFJO010000537.1 coordinate 724, forward strand.
CTGAAATTATTGCCAAAGAAAAAACTTTCGACCTTATTCATTCGCACGACTGGCTGACTTACCCGGCCGGTATTGCAGCAAAAAAAATAACCGGCAAACCACTTGTCATCCACGTTCATGCAACTGATTTCGATCGCAGCGGTGGGAATGTTAACCCTACTGTTTATGCTATGGAGCGTGAAGGAATGGAAATGGCCGATAAAATAATTGCCGTCAGTAACCTGACCCGAAAAACCATCATCGAAAAATATGGCATTCCACCCGAAAAAATCGACGTGGTTTATAATGGCGTTGAACCTTCCGGAACAACCGGGAATTTACAAATCAAAAAAGGCGTAAATGAAAAAGTAGTTACTTTTTTGGGAAGGATAACCATGCAAAAAGGTCCCGAATATTTTGTGGAAGCCGCTTACCTCGTGATGAAAAAAATGGAAAATGTGCGATTTGTGATGGCGGGCAGCGGCGATAAAATGACAACCATGATTAAACGTGTTGCCGAACTGGGAATGGCCGATAAATTTCATTTTACCGGTTTTCTGAAAGGCGACGATGTGTACAATATGTTTAAACTCACCGATGTTTTTGTAATGCCTTCGGTTTCCGAACCGTTTGGAATTGTTCCGCTGGAAGCCATGCAGGCCGATGTTCCGGTTATTATTTCCAACCAGTCGGGGGTTTCGGAGGTATTAAAGCATGCCATAAAAATTGATTTTTGGGACACTTACGCAATGGCCGATTCTATTTACGGGCTCCTGAATTATCCCTCACTTTCAGGGTTTCTGAAAAAATCGGGGAAAAATGAAGCCGGAAATATGAAATGGCATAACTCTGCCCTCGAGGTCAGAAAAATCTATGAAAAAGTGCTCGGTTTACAATCGGTATAAATTGATCACATTCATTTAAATAAAAATTTTAAACCTCACACGGTTTAACAGAGTTAATGAAAACAGAGTCCGGCACTTTAAATTTACAAACCGGGTTTAAAAATAAATAATAAGAATGAAATCGATATCGCTGTTTTTCCAGGTCCACCAGCCATTCAGGCACCGCCGCTACCGGTTTTTCGATATCGGCAACGATCATTATTATTACGATGATTATGCCAACGAAACCATTGTGCGAAAACTGGCCGAACAAAGTTATTTGCCTACAAACAAACTCCTGTTGAAACTGGCCGGCGAGTTGGAAGGGAAGTTTAAAGTTTCTTTTTCAATTACCGGCACTGCACTGGACCAGTTTGAATTGTATGCACCCGAAGTGATTGAATCGTTTCAGAAACTGGCAAAAACCGGCTGTGTCGAATTTCTTTCTGAAACGTATTCCCACTCACTGGCTTCGCTGAAAAACCCGGCTATTTTTAGGGAAGAAGTCAGTCAACACAAGCAAAAAATTAAGGAAATATTTGGCCTTCAACCCAAAATTTTTCGCAACACCGAAATGATTTACTCCGACGACATAGGAGAACTTGTTTCGGAGATGGGATTCAAGGCCATTATTACCGAAGGTGCCCGCCATGTGCTGGGATGGAAAAGCCCGAATTTTTTATACGTAAATGCAGCCAACCCAAAGCTGAAAGTTTTTATGCGGAATTTTAAACTCAGCGACGATATTGCCTTTCGGTTTTCAAACACCAACTGGTCGGAATTTCCGTTGACAGCCGAAAAATTTACCGGCTGGCTAAAAAATCTCACTCCAAAAGAAGAAGTGATAAATCTTTTCCTGAACTATGAATCGCTGGGTGGCAGACAACCCAAAGAAACCGGAATTTTCAATTTTATTGAACATATAGCAAAAGGCATTGTAAAAGAACCGGACCTGAAGTTTGCTACACCTTCAGAAGTACTGAAAGATTTGCAGCCCATTTCTGCAGTGAGTGTTCCGCACGCCATTTCGTGGGCCGACGAAGAGCGCGATTTAACAGCCTGGCTCGGAAATGAAATGCAAAAAGAAGCTTTTGAAAAATTGTATGAACTGAGTGCCCAAATGCAAAATTGCAGCCACGGTGAATTAAACAAAGACTGGAAATACCTCCAGGCAAGCGACCATTTTTATTACATGTCAACCAAAATTTTTTCCAGCGGTGAGGCGCACAGTTACCACAACCCCTTTGAGTCGCCTTACGAAGCTTTCATCAACTATATGAATGTGTTAAGCGATTTCAAAATACGGTTAAATTCCATTATCCCGCAAAAAGAATCAGACCCCGATGTAACTGCTTTGCATAAAATTATCGAAGAAAAAGACAGGAAACTTAAAAAACTGGAAGCCAAACTGGCACGCCTTCAGGCATCGTCAGAAAAGAAAAAGACAACCAGAAAGAAAAAAAGCGGCTAAAAAATTAACATTCAATTGATTATGATTCATTTTAATTTAATATTTAAAACCCTAAATCATTCAAATAAAAATGTATTTTTGTGCCTCCTTTTAAGGTTAACTGACCAAAATTTAGCGACTATACGATCCTGATTAATTTCCTATTCATAAAAAAGGCCCGGGTTGAGGGCAGGGAAAATTGCCGGTAAATTTATCACCGGTAAAAAACCATTGAGAAATTAAAAAATAAGAAGATGAAAACAGAAAAAACAAGTTCTTTTTTACGCCAGCAAAACGAACCTCCTGTGTGGAAAAAAATAATTGTAGAATCACATTTACCCGAAAACCTTGCGCCATTGCGCGAAATCTCCAAAAACCTTTGGTGGGTTTGGAACAGCAACGCCAGGGATGTTTTTGAATACATCGACAGTGAAATCTGGGAAAAATGCGAACACAACCCTGTTGTTCTGCTCGACAAGGTGAGCTATAAACGCTTTAAAGAGCTGGAAAAAGACCAGCAGTTTATGTCGGACATGCACCAGATTTATGATGATTTTAGACAATACATGGATGAAAGAAAAGATCCGGGAGTGCCCCAGATTGCTTATTTCAGCATGGAATATGGTTTTCACGATTCGCTGAAAATTTACTCCGGGGGGCTGGGAATGCTTGCCGGCGACTATCTGAAAGAGGCCAGCGACATGAAAACAAACCTTGTGGGAGTGGGGTTGCTTTACCGCTACGGTTATTTCAAGCAAACACTTAACCTGCACGGCGAACAGATGGCCAATTATGAATTCCAGGATTTTTCAAAAATCCCGGTCAATCCCGTTCTCGATGAAAACGGAGAATGGAAAAAAATCAGCATCGATTATCCAGGCCGCACACTTACTGCACGAATCTGGCAGGTAAATATCGGCTCTGTGAAACTTTTTCTGCTTGATGCCGACCTGCCTGAAAACCTTGAGAAAGACCGTTATGTTACTCACCATTTGTACGGTGGTGACAATAAAAACCGCCTGAAGCAGGAAATGCTGCTTGGTATTGGCGGAATAAAAGCCCTGAAAGAACTGGGTTATGATTCCGATATTTATCACTGCAACGAAGGTCATGCCGCTTTTATCGGACTCGAGCGTATTTCAAATATTATTGAAGAAGATGGATTAAGTTTTTCCGAGGCAAAAGAAGTAGTGCGTGCTTCAACTGTTTTTACAACTCACACACCGGTTCCTGCGGGTCACGATTCATTTCACAACGATTTATTTAAACATTACATGGAACTCTATCCCCAAAAAATAGGGTTAACATGGGAAGATTTCGATGCACTGGGAAAAGCCAGCGAGCAGGATGATCATTTTAACATGAGTTACCTGGCATGCAACCTTTCTCAGGGAATAAACGGGGTAAGCAAGCTGCATGGCGATGTAAGCAAATCTGTATTAAAAGCCCTTTACCCGGGGTACCTCGAAGAAGAACTCGAAATCGGTTATGTTACAAACGGCGTTCACTATTCATCGTGGACGGCAGCCGAATGGAAAAAAATTCACAAAGAATATTTCGGACAAGAATTTCCGGCTAACCAGCTTGATTTTGACATGTGGGGAAAAATTTACCAGGTACCCGATGAGCAAATCTGGGAAATCAGAAAAACCCTGCGTGCCAAAATGATAAATTACATAAAAAGGCGTTTTTCAGGAACCTGGATCAAACGAAATGAAAATCCGCAACTGATTACCGAAGTGCTCGGGAAGCTGGATCCCAACGCCCTTACAATTGGTTTTGCCCGAAGGTTTGCAACCTACAAAAGAGGCTATCTGCTCTTTAGAAACCTGGAACGTTTATCGAAAATTGTAAACAACCCGGAACGCCCGGTTCAGTTTATTTTTGCCGGGAAAGCCCACCCGGCCGATAAAGCCGGCCAGGATTTGATTAAGCGGATTGTTGAGATTTCGAAAATGCCTGAATTCCGCGGTAAAATTTTGTTTGTTCAGAATTACGACATCAATCTTGCAAAAATGTTGCTGCAGGGAGTTGATGTTTGGCTCAATACCCCTACGCGGCCACTCGAGGCTTCGGGTACCAGCGGACAAAAAGGCGTGATGAACGGAACACTTCATTTTTCGGTTCTCGACGGCTGGTGGGTGGAAGGCTACCACAAAAAAGCCGGTTGGGCACTTCCGGCCGAACGTGCCTACGATGTGCAGGATTTTCAGGATGAGCTCGATGCCGAAACCATCTACAACATTCTGGAACATGAAATTGCCGGTACTTTCTACGACAGAAATGACGAAAATATTCCGGTGGAGTGGATTGACTATATTAAAAATACCATGGCAATGGTCGCCCCAAAATTTACTACCGGCCGTATGTTGCAAGATTACCAGCAACGTTACTACAATCCTCAGTTTGAGCGCTCGGTTAGTATGAAAAGCGAAAACTTCAAATGGGCCAGGGAATTGTCTGAATGGAAAAACAAAGTGGCCTCGGTTTGGAACAGCATCGAAGTTTTACAGAAAGACAGTTCAAATGGCATCAAAGACATGATAAAAGTGGGGCAGGAATATCCTTTTAAAGTTGAAATCGACCTGAAAGGCCTGTCGTGCAGCGAAGTAGGACTTGAACTTGTTGTTATTGAAAACGGAACAAACGATGCCCCCAAAATCGTTGAAACCTTTGAGTTTGAAGTTGAAAAATGTGAAAATTCCATAGCCTGTTTCAAGCTGAATTTTCACCCGGTGCATCCCGGCTCCTTTAATTACGGAATCAGGTTGTATCCTAAAAAAGAGGGATTGCCGCACCGGCAGGATTTCACATTTATTAAGTGGCTATAAAAAATAGAAAAGGTGTCTGGATGCAGGCACCTTTTTTTTCTAAAAACCTCCATTCAGTCCATTAGTGAAATGCTGATTTTAACTTTCCGGCATAAAATGCATTTCAAATTGAAAATAAATCCAGCGTTATGTTTCAAAACTGAAAACAGATTTTATTTTTACATTCCTTTTCAATCTTTTACATTTGTTCTAAAATTTCTATCAAATGAGTAACAAGAAAAAACTGGGAAAAAAAATAAAGCAGTTTCGCGAGTTCAGGCAACTTTCACGCGAAAACCTGGCGATGAATGCCAACCTCGATATCCGGCAACTTGAAAAAATTGAAGAAAAAGGGTTCATGCCGTCACTGGGGCATCTGATTAAAATATCGAGAGCCCTGGGGGTTCGCATCGGCACTTTTCTCGACGACCAGGAACAGGTTGGACCTGCTGTGGTAAAAGCAGGTGAAGAAAAAAAGAGCCTGAGTTTTTCTACAAAAGATGAGCAGACCAGGGAACACCTCAATTTTTTTTCGCTGGCACAAGACAAAGCGGGGCGTCACATGGAACCTTTTATCGTAGAAATTGAACCCTCCAAAGAATCGGATTATAAACTTTCGACCCACGAAGGCGAAGAATTTATCTATGTGCTGGACGGAAGCATCGAAATCAACTACGGAAAAGATATCTACCAACTTGAAAAAGGAGATACCATTTACATCGATTCGGTGGTAGCGCACAATGTGCATGCAGCCGGTTCGAAACCGGCAAAAATTCTGGCAGTTGTTTATACGCCGGTTTAATTTCCCGCTTTAACTGAAAATCAGAAAAAACTCATGCAACTACTTGATTATACACTCGGCGAAATTCTGGAAAAGTGGGCCTATGAAACCCCGGACAAAGAATTCATTGTTTATCCCGACCGGGATTTACGTTTCACATACAAACAGTTCAACGACCGCGTTGACGCGCTGGCCAAAGGATTGTTGTACATAGGAATCCGTCCCGGAGACAAAGTGGGAATCTGGGCTAAAAATGTTCCCGACTGGACAACGGTAATGTTTGCCACGGCAAAAATAGGTGCTGTGCTGGTAACCATCAATACCAATTACAAACTTTCGGAACTGGAATATTTGCTGAAAGATGCAGATATTCAAACCCTGTTTCTGGTAGATGGTTTCCGCGACAGCGACTATGTAAAGATGATTTTTGAACTGGTACCTGAATTAAAAAACCAACCACGGGGAGAACTAAAAAGTGAAAAGTTTCCGCAATTAAAAAACGTTGCATTCATCGGTCAGCAAAAACACCGCGGAATGTACAATACCAATGAGTTGCTGCTGCTGGGAAACCATGTGGATGATCTTGATCTGGAAACAATTAAGGAAACACTCGGATGCCACGATGTAATCAACATGCAGTATACCTCGGGCACAACTGGTTTTCCGAAAGGTGTGATGCTTTCTCATCACAACATAATAAATAACGGCTACGCAACCGGTCAGTGCCAGAAATTTACTGACAACGAGCGGCTGCTGGTTTGTGTTCCTATGTTTCACTGCTTTGGCAGCGTGCTCGGTTTGTGTGCGGTTGTTACACACGGTGCAACCATGGTTTTCACCGAAGATTTCGATCCGGTGATGGTGCTGGCTTCGGTTCAAAAAGAAAAATGCACCGCTTTATACGGTGTTCCTACCATGTTTATTGCCGAACTCAACCACCCCATGTTCGACATGTTCGATTTGAGCTCACTGCGAACCGGAATTATGGCCGGAGCACCCTGCCCCATCGAAACCATGAACCAGGTGATGACAAAAATGAACATGAAAGACGTTATCATCGTTTACGGCCAGACTGAATCCTCGCCGGGCATGACGGCCACCCGCACCCACAATTCACCCGAAGTAAGAGCTACAACCGTAGGTTTTGAATTCCCAAACGTGGAAGTAAAAATCATAAATCCTGATTCCGGAAAAGAATGTAAAGCTGAAGAACAAGGTGAAATTTGTTGCCGCGGATATAACGTAATGAAAGGATACTATAAAAACGAAGAAGCCACTAAAAAGGCCATCGATAAAGACGGATGGCTGCATTCAGGCGACCTGGCAGTAAAAACCGAAGATGGGTTTTACAAAATTACCGGGCGAATAAAAGACATGATAATCAGGGGCGGCGAAAATATTTATCCACGCGAAATTGAAAATTTTCTTTATGGAATGCCGCAGATCGAAACGGTAGAAGTGGCTGCAATTCCAAGCCCAAAATACGGAGAGGAAGTTGCAGCTTTTATACGCGTAAAAGAGGGCCAGTCGCTTACCGAAGCGGAAGTAACTGATTTTTGCCGCGGACAAATCTCATTTTTTAAAACCCCGAAGTACATTTTCTTTGTAGATGAATTCCCGATGACAGCCAGCGGGAAAATTCAAAAATACAAACTGGGAGAGCTGGGAGTTCAAATGTGTGAAGAAAAAGGAATCATTATTAAATAAACGAAACAAATAATGGCAAAATATAAACGCATCCTTCTGAAATTAAGCGGCGAGTCACTAATGGGCAGACAAAAATACGGCATCGATGAAAACCGCCTGAATGAATATGCCGATCAGATTTCAGAAATTGTAAAAATGGGCGTTCAACCCGGCATTGTAATCGGAGGTGGAAATATTTTCCGCGGACTAAGCGGAACCTCCAAAGGATTCGACCGGGTAAAAGGCGATCAGATGGGAATGCTGGCAACTGTAATTAACAGTCTGGCACTCGGTTCGGCCTTAAAAAACAAGGGAGTTACAGCCAGGGTTTTTACCGCTGTCAGGATGGAACCGATTGGTGAATATTACACCAAAGAAAAAGCCATCGAGTCGCTGGAAAACGGTGAAGTTTCAATTATAGCCGGCGGAACCGGCAATCCATATTTCACTACTGACACGGCAAGTGCATTACGCGCAGTGGAAATTGAAGCCGAAATTATGCTGAAGGGAACGCGTGTTGATGGTGTTTATACTGCTGACCCTGAAAAAAATCCTTCAGCAAAACGATTTGAGAAAATTAGTTTCGATGAAGTTTATGCCCAAAACCTGAAAGTAATGGACCTGACAGCCACAACTTTATGCAAAGAAAACAGCCTGCCGGTTTTGGTTTTTAACATGGACAAAAAAGGAAACCTGAAAAAGGTTGCAAACGGAGAAACACTTGGAACTATTGTGTTCTAAAGAAACTTTTCAATATTTAGGCAGAGAAAAAAATTCAAAAAATTTTCAATTATTTTATTTTTTTCTATATTTGCTAACAATCCAATAAGGAAACTCAGTGCTTGACCAATGCAAGAAGAAGTAGATTTTGTAATAGAACATTGTAACGAAAAAATGGATGCGGCTATTAAGCATCTTGAAAAAGAGCTAACGCATATCAGGGCTGGGAAAGCATCGCCTTCGATGCTTGACGGAGTTCAGGTTGAATATTACGGAACCATGACACCACTTAGCCAGGTGTCGAATGTTAGTACACCCGATGCAAGAACCATCGCAATTCAACCCTGGGAAAAAGGATTAATACCGGTCATTGAAAAATCAATATTAGCAGCAAATCTTGGATTCAATCCCGACAATAACGGTGAAATTATCCGGATAAACATTCCGGCACTTACCGAGGAAAGAAGACGGCAGCTTGTAAAACAAGTGAGCCAGGAAGGTGAAACTGCAAAAGTGAGTATCCGTACAGCGCGAAAAGAAGCCAACGACAATCTGAAAAAAATGTTGAAAGACGGTTTGTCGGAAGATATTGAGAAAGATGCTGAGGAAGAGGTACAAAAAATGACCGATAATTACAGTAAGAAAGTAGATTCTTTAGTGGAAGCTAAAGAAAAAGATATTATGACTATTTAATTGTTTCTAGTTTTCTGTTTTCTGAACATTGTTTAATTGTTTTCATGGCTTTGAGGCAGCTTATTGAAGCTGCCTTTTTTTTTGCCCAATTTTTCGCAAAAAAAACCCGCCCTCAAACAGACAGGTCTTCTTATGGAAACCAAGCACTTTTACTTTTTCTTTTTCCGAAGAACAAAAAACACTGCGGCAACTATAATCACCACAGCAATAATAATTATAATTGCCGTACTTCCTGAGCCTGAAGCCTGTTCGGCTGCATTGCCAGTTCCGGCAGGAACAGGGTTTCCTTCTTCCATATAGGAACTGTCCTGCACACCCAAATTCTCGATGTAGCTACTTTCATCCTGTGCCATGAGTTTATATGGTAAACTCAAAATTCCTAAAACTAATGTGGCAATAACACTTTTAATCTTTTCCATTTTTGTAAACAATATTTGATTTAACCTCACTATTATAATTTCTCTTTTATCTTACGCTGCAATTTTAGTGCATTTGTATAAAACGGATTTAATTGCAATAACCTTTCCAAAACTTTATCCGCTTCCTTAAATTGCTGTTCATTGTAAAAATATTGGGCTTCAAGCATATAAAAAGGCTCGTAATATGGATGTAACTTTTTACCCTTTTCAATGTAAGCCTGAAATTCGTCAATGTTCCCCGACTTTAAACCGGCTTTTGCCATTTGCACATACAGCCATACATTTTTGGGATCTTGCTGAACTGCCTGTTGCAGCAAATCTTTACCGGCAACTATATTTCCATTTTCAATTTCAGAAATTCCTCTGAAATCTATCAAATCATTTCGTTTCAAAACAACGGTTAGCGGGTTTCCTTTGTGGTAAAAGGTTTTTATAATTTCAGCCGATTGCCAATTGTTATTTTTCAATAAAAAAGGATGAAGATAATTCACACCAAAAATTGCATAGTCCCAATTTTTTGAACTTCGTTCCAAATAGCGTGAATAAATTACTTCAATATTCTGAAAATCTTCAAAATAATTAACCAGGTTGCAATTCATTGCCACTGTAATATTTTCGTTGCCGGCCAAACCGGCCAGGTAATTTGCAGG